>DAINOY010000047.1:0-8473 GCA_036743735.1 Chloroflexota bacterium | reverse complement strand
TGCCTCCGCGCGGCTGACCAGCTCCTGCCCGCCGGGACCGGCCAGGACAACCTCGACCAGCCCATCGTCGACCGGCGTGACGCCGTGCTGGAGCAGCGTGAAGCCGAGGCTGAATGGTTCCCCGGCGACCGGATCATCGGTGCCGCTCGACTCGTCGGGCACGACGATCGCCATCCCGCCGGCGGCAGCCAGACTGGCCGTCAAGCCCGCCAGGGCAAGTGCGGCGATGAGCGAGAGAAGGAGTCTGCGCATCGGTCCGTACCTCCATGATGTGGTGGTGACTGGCATCGGTACACCGGTCATCCCTCTGCGGTTCCCGCGGTCTGGAACCGGAACGGCGCGGGCGGTGTAGGCAGGGCAGGTGTGGACGCACGCGGGGTGACCGATGCCGACCTGGTCGAGCGTGCGCGCCGCGGAGACGACGCCGCCTTCGGCCTCCTGGTGGACCGATACGCCGAGCTCGCCTTCCGCAGCGCGCTGCTCATCTGTGGCGACCCCGACGAGGCGCGCGACGCGGCGCAGGAGGGATTCATCAACGCCCATCGGGCGATTGGACGCTTTCGCCACGACGCGGAGCTGCGGCCGTGGCTGCTGCGGATCGTCGGCAATGCGGCACGCAACCGGCGCCGCGGCGCGGGCCGCCGGACGAGACTCGCCCTCCGCGCGTCCCCGCCGGCACAGGTGGCGGCCTCGGCGGAGGACGAGCTGCTCGCCGTCGAGCGCCGCCGCGAACTGCTCGAGGCCATCGATGGGCTCCGCCACGACGACCGCGTCGTGATCTCGCTGCGCTGGTTCGCTGAGCTCAGCGAGGCGGAGATCGCCGCCGTGCTTGACTGCCCCCGCGGCACCGTGAAGTCCCGGCTCTCGCGCGCGATGCAGCGCCTGCGAGCCAGACTGAGCGAGATGGACCGATGACCGACCAGGGCTCCCCGATCATCGACGGCCTCGAGCTGCGCCTCGCCGACCTGGCGAGCGCGATCGACCTTCCGCCCACCCCGCCGATGCGCGAGGCGGTGCTGGATGGCATCCGGCGGCGGCCGTCCGGCCGTTGGCGCCTGGCCGCGATCGCGCTCGCGCTGGTCGTGCTTGCCGCCACGGTCGCCGCGCTGGTCACGTTCGGCGTCGGCGGCCTGCGCCTCGTCCCGAACGTGGAGACGCTGTCGCCACTGCCGAGCGGGGTGGTCGCCGAGCGCGCGCTGGGCGACCGGCTGTCACTCGACGCGGCGCGGTCCCGTCTCGCGTTCGAGCCGAGGCTGCCGGTCGCGCTCGACGCCCCGGACGACGTCTACGTCGTCGAGCCGCCGCGCGGCGGCGCGCTGACGCTCGTCTGGCGGGATGCGGCGGGCGGGATCGGTCTCCTGGTGACCGAGCTGCGCGCCGACATCGGTCCGGATGCGTTCGAGAAGCTCGTCATCCAGGGCGTCACGGTGCAGCGCACGATCGTCGGAGAGGTCGCCGCCTGGTGGGTGGGCGGCGGCGAGCATCCATTCTTCTATCGCGACGCGAACGGCGCCATCGTCGACACGACGCTCCGCCTGGCCGAGCCGACGCTCTTCTGGGAGCAGGACGGGATCACCTTCAGGATCGAGGGCGCCCGCGACATCGACGACGCGCGCCGGCTCGCCGAATCGATCCCGTGACCAGGGTCAGTCGCGGTGGACGCGCTCGGTCTCTGGGCGCGGCTCGGGCACGGCTCGTTCCGCATCGGCCAGCGAGCGGCGGACCGCGTCGCGGATCTCGTCGGCGCGCGTGCGCGCCGGCATCGGTTCGATCGCAGGCGCCGGTGCGGCCGCCGCCCCGGGCGCGAACGGCTCAGTCGGGACCTCGAGCGGAGCATCGGTCGGCGTCGTCGACGGCTCGTCGCTGACGTGCCGTGGCGCCGAGCGCACCGCGCGGCGCATGGCGAGCTCTCGCTCCTCGACGATCCCCTCGGCGATGCGGCGGACCTCCGTCGTGAGCCACAGGTACGCGGTCGAGTCGGGTCGGTAGTCGGCCTCGGCGAAGGCGTGGATGCGGCCGTCGCGCTGGAGCTGGCTGATCTGCTCGAACTGCGCCAGCGAACCGTGCTGGTACACGCCGAAGGCGCGGCCGCCCTCCGAACGCACGACGCTCCAGGCGGGCACGTCAGAGGGGCCGTCGGCGACGTAGATCATGTGCTCGAATGGGACCCGACGCAGCTCGCGCGGCAGCGCGGAGTTGACGTGGATCTCCGGCCGCTTGTTCGTGCCCTTGTTGATCTCGAACAGGGCGCGCGTCTTGCTCGTGTTGTCGATCTCGTAGCCGAGCGCCGTGAGCTCGTGGGCCGGGAACAGTTGCGCCTGTTCCGGGCGGCGGAACCCGGGCGGATGATGCGCCTCGATGAATTCACAGGCCCAGACATCCTCGAGGTAGGGCCGGACCGCGCTTCCCTCGATCATCGGCCGCAGCCCGGTTGAGATGACGTAGTGCTCCAGCGTGATGTCGGCGCGCTCAAACGCCGGCTCTTCCTCAATCGTGGCGCGCAACGCAGCGAGGAACTCCGGCATGCCCGGGTGAAAGGTGAGTTCGGCGCCCAGCTCGCGCAGCACGGCGTTCGACAGTCCCTTGAAGACCCCGCTGCGCACGTACTCGAGGATGTGGTTGAGGTAGAGCGAGTCCTCGTTGACGCGACGCGCTCCGTGTGCCAGGTAGAAGTCGCGCAGGGCATCGACCTCGTCCCAGAACGCGCGCTCATCCACCCCGTAGCGGGCGAAGAGGGGCGACTGCATGTTCCCCGGGATCAGCGTCTTGTCGAAGTCCCAGACGACGGCGATCACCGTCTGGCTCCACGGCCCTGCCATGCGAGCTCCTGTGCGGGCTGTCAACGGACGGTGCAGTCTAGCGACCAGGGTCAACCAGCCGAATGGACCGATGGTCCCGGCCGGACCGATGTCACCGCCACGCCGCGCTCCATCTGGCGCCAGGCCGGAAAGACGAACGGTGCCAGCGTCGTCAGCCCGTAGGCGATGCCCGCCACCCACAGCGTGGCGGTCAGCCCGATCGATTCCACGAGCATGCCGCCGAGAATCCCGCCGAACGGCATCCCGACGCAGGCCAGGGCGCCGATGGCGCCGAGCACCCGCGCCTGGAGGTGACGCGGCACGCGCTCGTACTCGACCGCGCCGAGGATCGGGTTGATGCTCCCCGCGCCGAAGCCGGCGGCGAAGGCGACGACGAGCATCGGTTCGACGGTGGAGAAGAGGGCCAGACCGATGTAGCGCGGCGCCCCCGCCGCCAGAAACCCGACGCCGTAGACGAGGCGTCGCGGCAGCTGCGGCGCCAGCCAGGTGAGCAGCGCGTTGCCGCTGATCGCACCGAGCCCGAAGACGCCCGCGATGAGCCCGATGCCGACCGGGCTGCCGAGCCGCTCCTGGCCCCATACCGGCAACAGCACCGAGCCGTGGGCCACGTCGATGAGGTTGGTGACGAGCACCATGAACGCGATGCCGAGGAGGAGTCGGTCGCCGCGCAGGTAGCGCAACCCCTCGCCGAGCTCGGCGATGTAGCCGCTCGTCGTCTCGGCCGGGTCGCGTTCGGGCTGCGAGGAGCGTGGCACGAAGAGCCGCAGCAGGCTGCCCGAGACGAGGAAGCTCGCCGCGTCGATGACGAGCACCGCCGGCGCGCTGAAGGCCGCGATGAGCAGGCCCGCCAGCGGGATCCCGATCATGGATGCGATGCGGTTCGTGCCGTCGAAGAGGCCGCTGGCGCGCTCGAGCGCCATCTCCGCCTGCTCGGCGAGGCCCGGCACGAGCACGCGGTTGCCGGTGTCGCCGGCGCCGCGGACCCCGCCGGCGACGGCGACCAGCAGCGCGAGGAGCGGTAGCGACAGATGTCCGGTGAAGTGGAGCAGCGGGACGGCGCCGATCAACAGCCCCGCGCTCAGCTCCGAGGCGACCGCCACCCGCCAGGCGCCGATGCGGTCGACCCATGGTCCGCCGATCCCCATCAGCACGGCGTACGGAGCGAGCTCGGCGAAGGCGATGATCCCGGTTTCGGCCGCGCTCCCCGTCGTGGTGAGCACGAACCACGGAATCGCGAGCATCGACATCCGCGTGCCGAGCATGGAGATCCCGTTGGCGGCGAGCAGCCCCACCATCCCGCGGCGGCTCATTCGCCCGCCCCCTGGCCATCCGCCCTCGCCGCCGGCACTCGGCCGCCGGCGTCGGGCAGCACCTGGAACTGGAACGTGACGGCCGCCGTTCCCGGCCGCCGGGTCGAATGCTCGTCGCGGAGCCGCGTCCCGAGCGCCTCGAGCTGCGTCGTCAGCGCGCCAGCCTGCTCAGGCGTGAGCCACGCGACATAGTTGCTGATGTTCGACACCGCACGCCACGCTTGCGGCGTCGTGGGCCACGCCTCGAGGGATGCCTCCATGCGCGCGGCGTTGGCCCGGATCACGTTGCGCAGGTACTCCTCGGCCAGGACGCGGTCCGCCGGCTCTCCCGCGTCGGGCATCTCGAAATACGTGGACCGATGCGCAGCACGCCACCAGCGCTCCCTTCCCCTCGCCGGCCGCTCGTCATCGACGATGAAGCCGTACGCCGCCAGCTGGCGCAGGTGATAGCTCGTCGTCGCGCTCGACTCCCCGAGGCGCGCGGCCAGCTGCGTCGCGGTCGCAGGACCATGCTCGCGCAGCAGGCTGAGCAACCGCATCCGCACGGGGTGCGCGAGCCCGCGAAGGTTGTGCGCGTCGAGGAGGATGTCCCGTGCCGGGTCGAAACCGGCGGGTCGCCGTTCGGTCGTCATGACTGGGTGCAAAGATATCTTTGCAGAGAGTCCTTTGCAAGTGGTTCCTCTGCTGCGGCGCCGGCGACCGCTCCCCGCGTGACCGAAACAGCGCTCGGAACACGGCGCACCGTAGGGTTGGGTCACGGGGTGACACGGTCAGCGCCTGAGCGACTCGAGACGTGCCCGAACAGCCACCGCAAGCGCTGTTTCGGTCATCGTGATCAGGAAGAGGCTTCCCGCGCTCGAAGCGAGGGTCCGGGAAGGAGCGCCACGCGGTCTGAGGCGGCTGGCGCTCGGTGGCTTCCTCGCGCAGCCTCGGGAGTCAGTCAGACAGTCACCAGGTGACTGGTATCTCGGCCAAGGGGCCGAACTGGGACGTGGAATCTTTCAGGTAGGCATGCCACGACTGCTAGCCACGCCAGCGCCCTGGATTCGGGCCGAATGCGACCGAAATCCGCAGCCGCTACGCTCAGATCGCGACCGGCAGGGTGACAGACTGCCCCGTGAGCCTCGCTACGAGTCATCAGGCGACTGGCTGACAGACTGATCGCGCGCCGCGCGACATGACAACAGCGCAGGGCTCAGACGAGCTCGACCTCCGCGGCTCGCGCATCCTGAGCGAGCGAGTCGAGGGCCTCGTCGTCATCGGCGGAGCCCTGGAGCAGGCCGATGACCCGACTCACGCCGAGCTCGTCGTACTCGGCGAGCAGCTCCTGCCGCGATCCCCCGGCGCGACGCCAGCGCGGCTCGCCCCACCAGGCGTGGACCGAGATCGCGAGTGTCTCTGGGTCACGGCCGATCTCCTCGCAGCGGCTGCGGATCACCGGCAGGGCCTCGCGCACCTCCTCGGGCAGCATCCCGTCGAGGTTCAGCTCGTCGGCGTAGCGGGCGGCCAGGCGCCAGGTCACCTGCGGACCGTTGCCGCCGACCATGATCGGCATCCCGGTCTCCTGGATCGGCTTCGGCACGTTGATGGCGTCGCGCACCGAGGCGTGCTCACCGTCGTAGCGCGCGCGCATCGTGCGCCCCGGCTCGAGCATGCGGCTGATCACCTCGAGCGCGTCGTGCAGCATCGCCAGGCGAACGCGGGTCTCCGGGAAGCCATAGCCGTAGGCGAGCCACTCCTCCCGCTTCCAGCCTGCACCGATCCCCAGCTCGAAGCGCCCGCCGCTGATCGTGTCGAGGGTCGAGGCCATCTTCGCGGTCAGTGCCGGGTTGCGGAAGCCGTTGCAGATCACGATCTGGCCCAGCCGCACGCGCTCGGTCAGCGCCGCCAGGGCCGCGAGCGTGGTGAACGACTCGAAGGTGATCTCGTCGGTCGGCTTCGGAGTCGTATGGACGTGGTCGAAGACCCAGACCGATTCGAACCCGAGGCGCTCGGCCTGCTGCGCGACCTCGACGGTGCGCGCCCAGGCGCGCTGCGACTCCCAGCCGTCGTACTCCCCGGTCCATCCCTGTGGCGTGATCACACCAAGCTTCATGTGCGCTCCTGCTCCCTGCTATCGGACGATCATTTGCGCACGTTCCGGGCCCACGCTGACGTGCGAGATCGGGACGCCGGCCAGCGTCTCGAGGCGCTCGACGTAGGTTCGCGCAGGCGCCGGCAGCGCGTCCCAGCTGCGGCAGGCGGTCGTATCGGCCTGCCAGCCGGCGAGCTCCTCGTAGACCGGCTCCAGCCGTTCGTAGACCGATGTCGACGCGGGCACCGTCGCCCATTCCTGCCCGGTGGCCGGATCGCGGTAGGCGCGCGCGACGAGGATCCGCTCGAAGCCATCGAGCACGTCGAGCTTCGTCAGCGCGATCGACGAGTAGCCCGCCAGGCGCACGCTGAAGCGGACCGCGACCGCGTCGTACCAGCCGCAGCGGCGCGCCCGCCCGGTCGAGGTGCCGTACTCGGCGCCGCGCTCACGCAGCTGCTCGCCGGTGCCATCGTGAAGCTCGGTCGGCAGCGGCCCCGCCCCGACGGCGGTGGTGTACGCCTTCACGACGCCGAGCACACGGTCGACCCGCACCGCCGGCAGCCCGGCGCCGATGCTCGCCCCGCCGGGGATCGGGCTGGAGCTCGTGACGTACGGGTAGATCCCCCAGTCGAGGTCGCGCATCGTCCCGAGCTGTCCTTCGAGCAGGATCCGCTCGCCACGGTCGAGCGCCTCATCGACGAGCCGCTGCCCATCGACGATGTGCGCCGCGAGGCGCTCCCCCGCCGCGAGGTACGCCTGCTCGATGTGCGCCTCGTCGGTCGCCTCGGCGATGAGCGCGGCCAGCTCGTCGTCCGGCGCGGGTCCGGACGCGGTCAACCCGTCGACCGCGCGCCGCACCCGTGGCATTGCCTTCGCCAGGCGGGCGCGGAATGTCTCGGGCTCGGTGAGATCCACGACCCGGATCCCCCGCCGCGCCACTTTGTCGACGTAGGCCGGACCGATGCCGCGCGACGTGGTCCCGAGCTTCGCGGCCCCCCGCTCGCGCTCCTCCAGCTGGTCGAAGAGCACGTGGTACGGCATGACGAGGTGCGCACGGTCGCTGATGAAGAGGTTGTGGCACTCGAACCCTGCGGCATGCAGCCCGTCGAGCTCGGCCAGCAGCGCCGGCGGGTTGATCACCACCCCGTTGCCGAGCAGGTTGCGCGTCTCCGGATAGAAGATGCCCGACGGGATGAGGTGCAGCTTGAAGTGGCCGTGGGCGTTGATGACGGTGTGGCCGGCGTTGTTGCCGCCCCCGTAGCGGATGACGAGGTCGGCATCGGTCGCCAGGTAGTCGACGACGCGCCCCTTGCCTTCATCGCCCCACTGGGCGCCGACGACGGCGATGACGGACATGACGAGGTCGGGCACCTGTGCTGCGGGCGGGAGGTGCCAATCCTACCGTTCGGGCGCCGGACGCACGAACGCCGCCCGGTTCGGCGGCGTTCGCATCGGTCTTCGGTTGGGAGCTCGTCGGTCAGGCCCGGGCGCGCACCTTGTCGAAGCAGTTGCTGCAATAGACCGGCCGATCGTTGCGCGGGAGGAACGGCACGAGGGCCTGTCCACCGCACTCGGCACAGACGGCGGCATGCATCTCGCGCTGCCCGCCGTTCCCCCCGGAGCCGATTCCGAGCGCCCGGTTCTGCTTGGCGATGGCGCGACAGCTCTGACACCGCTGCGGCTCGTTGACGAGCCCCTTCTCGGCGTAGAACTGCTGCTCGCCGGCAGAAAAGACGAAGTCCATTCCGCAGTCTCGGCAGCGGATGGTCTTGTCTGCGTACACCCTTCCCCAACCTCCTGTGTCGTCGCCGGATCCATTCGATCCGATGGGCTCGAGGTCGCGGGTTGCCGCCTCCGAAGTGGCGGCATCTGGCTTCGGGCGCAGCAGATGGACCGGACGATTGAGGGGCGACTATACAACCGGTCGTACCTGATGTACAGGGTTGACCGGGGTATAACCAGACGCTCAGCCAGCGGGGCTGCAACCACCGATTCGCCGAGATATGCGGAGGTTCGGTCCCGTCGGCGTCGTCAGCGCCTGCGCTGATTCTGTGGGGAATGAATCGGCCCGTAGCTCCGAGTTGCCGGGCGTGTCAGTCACCTGGGAATGAAACCGGGTCGAATCGGAGCGGTTCGGGTCGATTCGGCCCGATGTGAGCCTGCGCTGAATGCCGGAGCGGGTAGCGGCGACGTTCCAGCCGTTTCATTCACCCAGGAATGGCGCGAGGGAGTGTCCGAGCGCCAGCCGCCCTCGATCGCGTGGCGCTCCT
>DAINOY010000046.1:0-8666 GCA_036743735.1 Chloroflexota bacterium | reverse complement strand
CCTCGAACGGAACCCGCGGTTCTGGCTCAGCCGAGGAGGCCGACGCGGGTGATGACGGCGAGCACGGACAGCGCGGCGCGACGCTGCTCGTCGGGCTGCTGCGCGAGGAGCTGGGACGGGACGACCATGCCTCGGTCATCCGGCTCAGCGGGGAGCCGCCCACCTGGTGGCTGCGCGAGCCCGAGCTCGCGGAGGCTCCGCTCGCGGACCGGGTGGAGTGGGCCGCCTACTCGCTCCTCTCCACCGCCGGTGGCCTGGACGAGAGCGCCTTCCTCGACCGGCTCTTCCGTCTCTTTCCCGGCGTCGCCTCGCCCGACGAGGAGCTGGCGCGCGCCACGCTTGCGGCCTACGCGCGGGTGGGGGAGCGCGGTCGTCTCGTGGCCGAGGATGAGCTGGAACGCCGCATCGACGACCACGCGGCGATCATCGCCACGCTGGTCGACTACGGACACCGCATCGGGATGCGCGCCTGGATCGGCCGCAACGAGCAGCGCAGGCCGCACGGCGGCGCGACGCTCGGGGCCCTGCTCAGCGAGGAGGAGCGGCGAGCGTACCTGCCGCTCGTCGTGCGCGCGCCGGCCGAGCTTGTCAGCGAGGTCGACGTGCTGTGGTACGTCCGCGGCCGCACGAACTTCCTGTTCGAGGTCGAATGGACGGCCATGGTGGGACGCGCCGTCCTCGACCGCGGGCGTCGCATCCCGGTCTCCGAGCAACAGGCACGCTTTCTCGTGATCCCCGCCGAGCGCGGGGAGCTGCTGCGGCTCAAGCTGAGCCGCTCACCGTGGCTGCGCGCCGAGCTGGAGCGTCAGAACTGGCACGTCCTCAAGTGGCAGCACCTCGAGACGATCGCCGCGCGTCCCCTCGCCAGCCTCGAGGCGCTCGAGCCGGTGCTCGGCCTCGACCCCCTCATCGAGCGTGGCGGCGAGCAGCTGACGATGTTCGGCGAGTAGCTCGGTTGCTCACTTGCCAAGCGCGGTAGACTCCGCATCGGGAGTGCCGTGGTTCCCCCCTGCGGCACTCCCTTCGTCGTCTTCGGCGGCCCGTCGCCTGCCCCCGCGGCGGCCCATCGCGCGCCGTACGACACGCATCACCTCGTCGACATACGGCTGACCCTCGCCGGTCGCGACGGCGTGGGTCAGGCAGCCATCGATGTGGTCCTCGAGGACGAGCAACGCGACCCCGTCCGCCGCCGCGATGAGCGCCTCGACCTGCTGCAGGATGTCGAGGCAGTACGCCTCCTCGTCGACGAGCCGGGCGATCCCGCGCGCCTGGCCCTCGATCCGCCGCAGGCGGTTGACGAGGAGCGTCCGGTCCTTGCTGTAGCTGTGCCGGAAGTGGTCGTGGGCGCCAGAGGCGCCATCGGTCTGCGACATACTGCCCACGAGTATAGGATGGACCGATGAATCCGCCAGACCGCCACGAGCTCATCGCGCCGCTCGAACGCGTGCTCGTGGTGGTCAGCCATCCCGACGATGCCGAATTCGGGGCCGCGGCAACGATCGCGCAGCTCGCCCGCGCCGGCGCTCGGGTGGACTACGTCGTCACCACCGACGGCGGCAAGGGGACCGATGACCCCGATGTGTCGTCCGAGTCGCTCATCGCCACCCGCGTGGCCGAGCAGCGCGCCGCCGCCGACCTGCTCGGTGTGAGCGAGATCGTGCACCTCGGCTATCCTGACGGCTACCTCACCCCGTCGCTCGACCTGCGCCGCGACATCACGCGCCAGATCCGCCGATTCCGGCCGGACCTCGTCATCACCCAGAACTCGCAGCGCCGCCTGGACCGCAACCCGTACATCGGGCATCCCGATCACCTCGCGACCGGCGAGGCGACGCTGGCCGCGATCTATCCGGCGGCGCGCGACCACCTGAACTTCCCCGAGCTGTGGCGCGACGAGCGGCTCGAGCCGTGGAAGGTGCGCCAGGTGCTCGTCACCGGGGTCGAGGAGCCGAACCTGTGGCTCGACGTGGCGGACACGTTCGAGCTCGGGATCGAGTCGATCCTGGCCCACACCAGCCAGGTCGACCCGGAGAAGGTGACCGAGCAGATGCGCGAGCGGGCGCGGCTCATCGGTGAGCCGCAGGGGATCGGACTGGCACAGGCCTTCCTCTCGATCCTGCTCGAATGATGCGCGGCCGCGGGGGACACTGGGGCACCGAGCCGGACCTCACGCGCCGGCCGGGCACCGGCCGGCGCACCCTGCGCATGATCGCCGGGTTCTTCCGGCCCTACCGCGCGCGGCTGATGGTCATCGCGGGGCTGATCCTCGTCACGGTCAGCATCGGTGTCGTCAACCCGATCCTCATCAAGTTCGTCCTCGACAACCTGCTGCCGGACGGACCGCGCGACATCGGCCTGCTGTATCTGCAGGTCGGCCTGATGATCGTCCTGCCCGTGGTCACCAGCCTGCTGGGCGTGTGGCAGTCGTACATCTCGAACGTCGTCGGCCAGCGGGTGATGGACGACCTGCGGCTCGCGCTCTATACCCACCTCCAGGCGATGCCGCTGCGCTTCTTCACGAACACGCGCACCGGCGAGATTCAGAGCCGGATCAGCAACGACGTCGGCGGGGTGCAGTCGGTGGTGACCGATACCGCGGCGTCGCTCCTCAGCAACTTCGCGACGGTGGCGACGACGGTCATCGCGATGTGGATCCTGGACTGGCGCCTCACGGTGCTCAGCCTGGGCCTGCTGCCGGTCTTCGCCTACATCACCTACCGCGTGGGCAAGGTCCGGCGCCAGGTGAGCACGCTGACCCAGCGCTCGCTGGCAGAGGTGAGCGCGATCACCGAGGAGTCGCTGAGCGTATCGGGGATCCTCCTCTCGAAGACGTTCGGCCAGCAGGAGGCGAGCATCCGCCGCTTCGCGACCGAGTCCCGCCGCCTCGGCGACCTGCAGATCCGTCAGCAGATGATCGGGCGTTGGTTCTTCGCGCTGATCGGCACGTTCTTCAGCATCATGCCGGCCTTCGTCTATCTGCTCGCCGGAACGTTGATCATCGGGGGCGACACGAACGTCAGCATCGGCACGATCGTCGCCTTCACCACGCTGCAGAGCCGGCTCTTCTTCCCGCTCGGCCAGCTGCTCAACGTCCAGGTCGAGATCCAGGGCGCGCTGGCGCTCTTCGACCGCATCTTCGAGTACCTCGAGATGGAGCACGAGATCACCGATGCGCCCGACGCGGTGGCGCTGGATCCCGCCACGGCGCGGGGCGAGGTCGAGTTCCGCGACGTCTCGTTCCGCTACCCGGTCGCGGCGGCGCAGGTTGCCGTGAGCGACGAGGTCGCCGAGGCGGAGGCCGAGGGCCGCGCGGTGGCGACCGAGATCCGGCCGTTTGGGCTGGAGGAGATCAGCTTCAAAGCCCAACCGGGACAGCTCGTCGCCCTCGTCGGCCCGTCGGGTTCGGGCAAGACGACGACGACGTACCTCATTCCGCGCCTCTACGACGTCGCCGCCGGCTCCGTCTCGATCGACGGCATCGACGTGCGCCGCATCCGTCTCGCGTCCCTTGGCCGGGTGATCGGGGTCGTGACGCAGGAAACCTACCTGTTCCACGACACGATCCTCGCCAACCTGCGCTACGCGCGTCCCGAGGCGACGATGGACGAGATCGAGTCGGCCGCGCGGGCGGCGGCCATCCACGAGCGCATCGGCGAGCTGCCGGAGGGCTACGAGACGGTGGTCGGCGAGCGCGGCTACAAGCTCAGCGGCGGCGAGAAGCAGCGCATCGCGATCGCGCGGGTGCTCCTCAAGGACCCGTCGATCCTCATCCTGGACGAGGCGACGAGCGCGCTCGACACGGTCAGCGAGCGGCTCATCCAATCGGCGCTGAACGGACTCATGGTCGGCCGCACGACGATCGCCATCGCGCATCGGCTCTCGACCATCCTGCGTGCCGACCAGATCCTCGTCATGGATCGGGGCCGGATCGTCGAGCGCGGCACGCACGAGGAGCTGCTGCGGCACGAGGGCCTCTACGCGCGCCTCTACCACGAGCAGTTCGCGGCGGAGCGCGCCACGGCCCCGGCCTGACGCCGCGACGCGCCACGAGCCGGCTCAACGTTCTGGCGCGTTCGGGCGTCGGATGGGCATGACTGCCATGAGCGGAGACGCAGCGATCCCGGTTGCCGAGGAGATGCGCGGTGCCGTCGTCCGGCTCCAGGCGGAGCGCGGAGCGGAGTTGTGGGGCCTCGCGCGACACCTGGGGCTCGCACCCGAGGAGGCCGATGACGCGGTGCAGGAGACCCTGCTTCGGCTCTGGTCCGCGCTGCAGCGCGGCACGGCGGTCGCGCAGCCCGATGCCTGGGCCTTCCGCGCGCTGTACCGGCTGTGCATGGACCGGCATCGTTGGCGGCGCCGCGTCGGCGCGCTTCGCGATCGGCTGCGCAGCGAGCCCGTGCGGACCAGTCTCGAGCTCGGTGAGCGCCTGGCGGTGTGGGACGCGGTGGAGACGCTGCCGGAGCGCCAGCGCGCCGCGGTCTACCTGCGCTTCAGGGCGGATCTGCCGTACGAGCAGATCGGCGAGGTCCTGGGCATCGCGGCGCCGTCCGCGCGAAGCCACGTCAGCCGCGCGCTGGACGCCCTGCGCCTCGCGCTGGGCGAGGAGGAGACACGATGAGCCACGACGATCTCGAGCGGCGACTGCGCAGCGAGCGCGGGCCGCGTGAGCTGGGGTATGTGCCGCGCGACCTCGAGCCGGCGCTCGACGCGTCGTCGGCTCGGCGCCACGGACTTCGACCGCTGCGTGTCGCCGGTTCTCTGGCGGCCGTGGCCGCGGGCGTGGTACTCACCCTCGCCGCCATCGGCGTCATCGGGGGCCGGGGTGACGGGGGAGGCTTCGGCGTGGGGAGCGGGCCAGGCGCGACAGCGCCACTGCCATCGGTCGCCGCGACCGCGGGACCCCCCGGGATCTGCGCAGCGGGCGACGTCCTCCTGCGCCCCGAGCCGTGGGGCGGCGCGGCGGGCTCGCGCGGGACGACCGTCGCCGTCTCACTGACCGAGGGCGCCGTCGCGTGTGAGCTTCCCATCGACGTCACCGCCCGCATCCTGGACGGATCGGGGGCCGAGCTCGTGGCCGGCGCATCCGGTGGCACGGGCAGCGTGACGCTGGACCCCGCGGCGAGCTACCGGGTCAGCGTCAGCTGGAGCAACTGGTGTGACCCGGCGCCGCAGCCGTGGCTGCGCTGGGATCTTCGCTTCGGTTCGGGTGACTGGATCGACGTCGTCGAGGAGCAGTCCACCTCGCGTCCATCGACGGAGCCGGCGCTGCCGGTGCCGCCCTGTCTGGGGGAGGGCGGAAGCCACCTCAGTGTCACGCCGGTGCAGCCGGGACCGTAGCGCCGGCGCACCGGTCCGCATGAGGTGCCAGACTCAGGCGGATGACCAACCGCCTGGCGAACGAGACGAGCCCGTACCTGCTCCAGCACGCCCACAACCCGGTCGATTGGTACCCGTGGGGCCCGGACGCGCTCGAGCGCGCGCGGGCAGAGGACCGGCCGATCTTCCTGTCGATCGGCTATGCCGCGTGCCACTGGTGCCACGTCATGGAGCGCGAGTCGTTCGAGGATCCCGAGACTGCCGCGCTCATGAACGAGCACTTCGTTTCCATCAAGGTCGACCGCGAGGAGCGTCCTGACCTCGACGACGTCTACATGGCGGCGGTGCAGGCCATGACCGGCTCCGGGGGCTGGCCGATGAGCGTCTTCCTGACGCCGGCGCTCGAGCCCTTCTTCGGCGGCACCTACTTCCCGCCCGATGACCGCCACGGCATGCCGTCGTTCCGCCGTGTACTGAGCTCGGTGGCCGATGCGTACGCCACCCGCCGTGACGAGGTCCATGCCAGCGCTGCCCAGCTGACCGCGCACCTGCGCGGACAGCTCGCCGTGGCGCCCGGCCGGACCGATCCGGGTCGTGCCGTGCTCGACGAGGCCGCCCGCCGGCTGGCCGACACCTTCGATGCCGCGCACGGCGGCTGGGGCGGCGCGCCGAAGTTTCCGGCGCCGATGACGATCGAGTTCCTGCTTCGCGCCTCGCGCTGGTCAGCGGGCGACGCCGCGCTGCGCATGGCGCGCGCGACGCTCGATGCGATGGCCGCGGGCGGCCTGTGGGACCAGCTCGGTGGCGGCTTTGCGCGCTACAGCACCGACGCCCAGTGGCTCGTGCCGCACTTCGAGAAGATGCTCACCGACAACGCGCTGCTGGCGCACGCCTACCTGGAGGCTTATCGCGCGACCGAAGAGGAGCGCCACCGCGACGTGGCGCTTGCCACCCTGCGCTTCCTGCGGCGCGAGATGCTCACCCCGGACGGCGGCTACGCCTCGGCGCTCGACGCGGACAGCGATGGAGCAGAGGGGCGCTTCTATGTCTGGACCGATGCCGAGCTGCGCGCGGTCCTCTCCGACGGCGGTCTCGATGCGGCGGAGGTCGAGGCGGTGGCCCGCCACTGGGGAGTGACACCGGCTGGAAACTGGGAGGGGCGCTCGATCCTGCACGTGGCCGACGCCGATGCGGCCCCGGCTGAGCTCGTGGCGCGCGCGCGCGAGCTGTTGCTGGCGGCGCGCGACGAGCGGCCGCGACCCGGCCGCGACGACAAGCAGTTGGCGGCCGGCAACGGCATGGCGCTGCGCGCCTTCGCGCACGCCGCGCTGCTGGTCGACGAGCCGTGGCTCCTCGACGCCACGCGTGAGCTGGTGGCATTCGTGCGTGGCTCGCTGCTGCGCGAGGGCGATCGCCTGTGGCGCACGTCGCGCGGCGGGCGGGCGTCCACGCCGGGCTTCGCGGAGGACTACGCCGCGATCATCGATGGCCTCCTCGTGGCCCACGCCGCGCTGGGCGACGCAGGCTGCCTCGAGCTCGCCGCGACGCTCGCGCGGCGTCTCGTCGAAGATTTCTGGGACGAGACGGCGGGCACGCTGGTCGACACCGGGCCCGAGCACGAGGTGGCCGTGACCCGACCGCGGTCGCTGATCGATGGAGCGACGCCATCGGCGAACGCCCTGGCGGCGGACGCCTTCGCGCGCCTGGCGCTGCTCAGCGGTGACGAGGAGTTCCACCGTCGCGGTCGGTCGATCGTGCGTGCCGTGGCGCCAGCATTGACGCGCCAGCCAACGATGTTCGGGCGCATGCTGTCGGCACTGGACCGGCTCACCGCTGAGCCGATCGACGTCATCGTGGCCGCGGAGCTCGGCGATCCGAACGCCCTCGGTCTGCGCCGCGCTGCGAGCCGGGCGTACCAGCCGAACCTCGTCGTCGCCTCGGTGGCAGCGGGCGATCCGCAGGCCGGCTGGCCGCTCTTCACGGACAAGGAGCCTCGGAACGGCGTCCCCACCGCCTACGCGTGCCGCGGGTACGCCTGCGACGCGCCGACCACGGATCCGGTAGAGCTGCACCGACAGGTCGAGGCGTTGGGCGAGCAGCCCTAGCCGGGAATGAACGACAGCCGCACCGTGCGGCGCGCGTTGTCGCGGTTCGGATCGAGGAGCGCGATCGACTGCCACGTCCCGAGCATCATCCGGCCGCCGATGACTGGCACGGTGAGCGACGGCGAGGCGAGCAGTGGAAGGACGTGGTCCGCGCCGTGTCCCGGCGAGCCGTGGGCGTGGCGCCATCGCTCGTCGCGCGGCAGCAGCCGGTCGAGCGTCGCCAGCAGATCGGTGTCGGAGCCGGCGCCGAGCTCGACCACGACCAGGCCGGCGGTGGCATGCGGCACGAAGACGCTGAGCAGCCCGTCGCCGTCGCCGGCGGCCTCGGCCACGAAGCGGGCGCAGGCATCGGTCAGGTCAGCCAGGCGTGGTTGCCCGCCGGTCTCGACCGAGAGCTCGGTGGTCTGCACGGGCCAAGCCTAGCCTCTATCATCGCCCGCGATGTCCGGACACCGCCGCCGGGGCGGAATGCTGGTGGTCGGCGCTGTGGTCCTGGCCATGCTCGGGGCTTGCAGCGCGCCGGCCGCGACAGTCAGCCCCTCTCCCACCGCCAGCCCGAGCGCCACTCCATCGCCCACGCCGCGTCCGACGCGGACCCCGCGACCGACGCCGACGCCCTCGCCGACACCGATCCCCACGCCGACGCCGGTGCCCATCGACCAGGCGCTGCTCGACAGCCGGCTGACGGTGATGATCATCGGCACCGATTCGAACAGCCGACGCCTGCGGCAGGGCGCCGACATCAACACCGACTCGATGATCGTGGCCAGCGTGGGCGCGGATGGCGCCCGGATCGACAGTGTCTCGCTGCCGCGCGACACGGTCGATATCCCGATGCCGGATGGCTCGATCTACGGCGGCAAGATCAACAGCCTCTACCGCTACGTCGGGGCCGCGGGCCTTCGGGACGCCTTCGAATCGCTCTACGGGATCGAGATCGACTACTACGCGGCCTTGAACATGGATGACCTGGCGCGGCTCGTGGATGCGGTCGGTGGGATCGACATGGAGGTCCCGTACACGCTCAGCGACCCGTCGCTCGGCTTCTATGCCGACGCGGGGGTCCAGCACTTCGACGGCCTCAACGCCCTCCTCTACGCGCGGTCGCGGCACGCCGACAGCGACTACGCACGAGCGCTCCGCCAGCAGCAGCTCCTCGTCACCCTGGCGCGCAAGCTCGCCGATCCGGCCACGGAGATCGACCTGCCGGCCGTCCTCGGCGCACTGGGCTCACTCGAGACCGAC
>DAINOY010000045.1:0-8801 GCA_036743735.1 Chloroflexota bacterium | reverse complement strand
GCTCGCCGGCACGGACCACCACCGGCTCGAGCAGCGCAAGGTCACGCACGCGCCCGAGGCTGAGGCGCTTCAGCCCGCGGTCCGCGCCGACGAAGCGCTCGACGAACTCGCTCGCCGGGTGGGCGAGGATGGCATCGGGGGTGTCGTACTGGGCCAGCACGCCGCCCCGCTGGAGGATGGCGATGCGGTCGGCCATCTTGATCGCCTCGTCGACGTCATGGGTCACGAAGACGACGGTCTTGCGAACCCGGCGCTGGAGCCGAAGGAACTCGTTCTGGAGCCGGTCGCGCTGGATCGGGTCGACGGCGCCGAACGGCTCGTCCATGAGCATGAGCGGCGGATCGGCGGCCAGCGCCCGCGCCACGCCGACGCGCTGCCGCTCGCCGCCGGAGAGCTGGCTCGGGTAGCGGTGCGCGTAGGAGGCGGCGTCGAGCCCGATGAGGTCGAGCAGCTCCTCGACCCGCTCCCGGATGCGCGGCTCCCGCCAGCGCAGCAGCCGCGGCACCACCGCCACGTTGTCGCCGACGGTGAGATGCGGAAAGAGGCCGACCTGCTGGATCACGTAGCCGATCCGCCGGCGCAGCTCCACGGCGGGGAGTCGCATGATGTCCTCCCCGTCGATCGTGATGCGGCCGCCCGTCGGCTCGATCAGCCGGTTGATCATCTTCATCGTCGTCGTTTTGCCGCAGCCGGACGGCCCGACGAGGACGCAGATCGCACCGGCGGCCACGGTGAGCGACAGCTCGTTCACCGCGGCGGGCGTGCCCGGACCGCCGTAGCGCTTCGTCACGCGGTCGAGCTCGACGACCGCGCCGGTCGTCGTCCCGGGATCGTCGCCCATCGCGGCGTTCAGCTCGCCGGCCCCAGCGACGCGGCGCGGAAGAGGATGCCGCGCTCGTTCTCGAGGATCGGCACGAATCCGGCGGCGGCGACCTGCGCGTCGTACTCCTCGACGAGCGGCGCGCCCTCGACCAGCACGTAGTCGTAGCCCGCGTCCAGCTCGGCGGGAACCTGCGACAGGTCGAGGAGGCGGCCGCCCTCGGTATGGATGCTGCGCTCCGGATCCAGCGAAGCGGTCGATTCGGTGATGCCGGTGAAGACCGCGATCGGCGTCCCGACCCAGGGTCGGAAGCTCTCGGCCAGGTGCAGGATCCGGGTCTGGTCGGTGACGATTCCGGCCTCGCGGTCCGCATCCAGGCGGGCGACGATCTGCTCCTGTGCGTCGTTGAGCAGGTCCCGCGAGTCCGGGTATCCGACCCAGTAGCCCTGCGTCGCATGGCGCAGCAGGATCGAGGTCGACTCGGCCATCCGATGCTCCTCGTAGTTGTCGAGCCCGACCACGGCTGGCGCCAGCCGCACCGGAAGGATCGCCACGAGGACGAAGATGCCGGCGATCGCCTGGCCGATCGCCGGCCAGCGGCCGCCGGAGGTGAGACGGTTCGCTGCCCCAGCCGCCACGAGCGCCATGAAGAGCGGTCCCCAGTACCAGAGCGCCTTGGGGTTGACCTCGCCCTGCAGCGACTGGACGAGTGGCGAATCCGGCGGCAGGAGGCGGCTGCCTACGACCGCCAGCAGCCCGATGGCGAGCGCCGCGCTGAGGACCCGGATCCCCGGCCGCCGGCGGAGCAGCACGAAGCCAACGACGCTCGTGAACGCCAGCAGCGGGAACTGGGCCGCCATGTCGCGGAGCGCCTCGACGCTGAAGCGCACGACGTCAGAGATCACCAGCAGCGCGCCGAGCAGCAGCGCGGCGACCGCGATCCGGGTGATGCGCACGATGAGCACGCTCCAGCGCCGCCCGATCCAGAACCCGGCCGCGGCGGGAATGATCGCCGCGATGCCGATCCACGACGGCAGCGGCATCGCCAGCGTGGCGGCCGCCTGGGGCAGGGCGAGCAGCGATCCGCCCATCACCGCCGGAGCGGCCAGTCGAGCGAAGCGCAGGGGCCAGGCGATGGCGAGCAGCACGACCGTCGCGACGAGGAGCGCTCCGATGAAGGCGTGCATGAGCAGGCAGGCGCCGATCCCGGCCGCGAGCAGCAGTTGCCGACGCAGGCGCGGCAGGTCCGGTGGCGCGATCAGCGTGGCGAGGACCCAGGCTGCCAGGACGAAGACGAGCGACGTGGCGCGGGCATCGGGCAGGCGCAGGAAGACGAAGCTGAGCGGCAGGGTCAACAGCGTCCAGTACCCGGCGCGCCCACCGAACAGCACGCTCGCGAGGCGGTGCATCGCGGCCGCGAAGAGGAGCAGGAGCGGCAGGATGAACGCGGAGATCGAGAGCGCAGCCGGGATCCGCGTCGCCACCGACAGCACCGCCTCCAGCGCCACGTAGCCGAGCAGCGTGCGCGACGGACCGAAGTTCGGCGAGGGGCTGGTGGTGAGGACGTCGAACGAACCGAAGACGCGGACGTGCTCGACCGGCGAGACGTGGTTGAAGAGCACGTCCATGAACGGCACGACCGGCGAGGCGAGCTGGAGGAGGACCGCCGCTCCCCAGACGATGCCGGGCAGGATGAAGGCGAGCGGCGAGAGCCATGCGGAAGGGTCAGGCCGATGGACCACGAGCAGCGGCCAGCCCCAGCGCCACGCGACCAGCAGCCCGGCCAGGTGTGCCAGGATGACCAGCGGCCAGATGTAGAGACCGATGCCACCCAGCACCATGAGCAGCGCACTGTCGACCAGCACCGCCCCGACGAGGCCGGCGAGGAAGCAGGAGGTGAGGCTGGTGAACGGCCGGCCGGCGATGATGCGCATCAGCACCGCGCCGAGCACCAGGTTGGCGATGGTCGCGAGGGCCACGGCGACCGCCGGCCAGGCGGTGATCGAGAGCTGCGAGACCATGCCGCCAAGGGCCGGGATCACCGAGCCGCCGATATCGGTCCCTTCGAGCGTGCGCAGGCCGTAGGCCAGCGCCGCGACGCCGATGACGTTGAGGACGATGGCGTAGAGGCCGAAGTCCGGCTCCGCCTGCCGCAGCGTCGTGGCGCCGCGCGAGTCGACCGTGGAGACCGCGGAGGCGCTCATCCCATCCATCTCGCAGCGAGCCTGCGGATTCTAGTCGACATCGGTTCCAATGGCGGATCGCGATCGCCTCACGGGAAGGTGGCCGGCGGGATCGTGCGCGCGTCCCACCAGAACTCGGCGGCGAACGCGTAGAGCAGGGCCAGGAGCCCGAAGCAGGCGGTGAAGCGAAGCAGCCAATCGGCCTGCCTCCGGCGATAGGCAATGGCGAGGAGGAGCGCGATCGGCGCCATGGCATCGGTGATGAATCGGTACGAGAACTGCCAGAAGCCCCACGAGCCATGCGCCCAGTTCGGCAGCATGATCAGGACGAATGTGCCCCAGGCCAGCGCCACGGTCGTCGACCAGCGGGCGCGAAGTGCCAGGAGCAGCGTGGGTGCCGAGAGCGGGATCCCGACGCCGCTGATCGGGTAGGCGAGCCACGGGAAGTCCAGGCGCACCTCGTAGCCCTGGAGCAGCATCGCGCCGATCGAGCGCGGGATGTAGGACAGGTCGAGCACGCCGTCGCGGAAGTACGGCTCGGCGGTCACCGGTTGCCCGGGATGCGCAAAGCTCTCGATCAGCCCGTAGCCGAACTCGAACGGGCTGCCGAAGCGCACGACGTTGTAGGCGGCGAGTGGCAGCGCGACGAGCGCGACGCCCGCGACGCACCAGGCGAGGGCGCTGCGCCGGTCGCGGTAGAACCACAGGATCAGCGGCAGCACCAGGCCCGTCGGCAGCCGGTTACCGGCGGCCAGTCCCACCACCAGGCCGGCGACCAGTGGCCAGCGGCCGTCGATCGCCAGCCACAGCGCCACGAGGGTCAGGACCGCGCCCAGCACCTCGGGGTAGAACCACAGGCTGCCGGTCGAGGCGATCCAGCCGAACGCCGAGCCGATCACCCCGATGGTGATCCAGAACGCCGCACTCCGCGGCACCTCGAGGCGCAGCAGGAGCTGGTAGAGCAGCGCGGCGCCGGCGGCGCCCACGAACGCCGTGAGCAGGGAGACCGGCACGTCGATCCCGAGCACCACGAAGGGGATGTAGGTCAGCGCCGGGATGGGCGGGAACGGCGACCAGGCGCGCTGCGCGTCGATCGGGACCAGCTCCCAGTGCGAGCCGGCCGGGACCCAGAGATGCCCGGCCAGGAACGAGCGAGCCAGCTCGGCGTGCAGGTCGCCCTGGTTGGGCTCGCCCAGCAGCCAGAAGAGGACAGCGAAGCCGGCGAAGAGCAGGCTCGGGACGAGGACGCTGGGCATGGCCACGTCGCCGATCCGGAGGCGCTCCCGCAGCGCGACGTCGCTCACCGGGCGATCCTACTCGCTCGCCGTCGCGCCGCCCCGCCTCGGCCCGACCCGCCGGGGCTCGTAGACTCGACCCCGATGCACCGCTCCGCCACCGCCTGGCTCACCATCGCCGGGCTCGCCCTCATCAGCGCCCTGGCGCTGCTCGTCGTGAATCGGCTGACCGATGGCGTCGACGCGGCCATCATCAACTTCGTGCGCCAGCCGACGCTCGACGGGCTGCTGGCGCCGCTCGAGCTCGTCACCGAGCTCGGCTCCACCTGGGCGGTGACGGCCGTCGCCGGCGTCCTGTTCGTGGTCCTGGTGCTGCGCGGCAATCCGCGCTGGGCGATCGCCAGCGCGCTGACGATCGGCATCGCATCGCTGCTGAACAGCGGGTTCAAGCGGCTCATCGACCGGGTCCGGCCCGACCTGCTCGAGCCGCTCGTCGTGGAGCACGGATACGCCTTTCCCTCCGGGCACTCCATGATCGGCGCGACGGCGTGGGGGATCGTGGCGGTCGTCATCTGGCGCAGCGACCTGCGCCCCGGGCTGCGTCGCTGGCTCGTCGGCGCGTGTGTCCTGCTCATCGCGCTGATCGGCCTGTCACGGGTCTATCTCGGGGTCCACTTCCCGTCCGACGTGCTTGCCGGCTGGACCGCGGGCGCGCTGATCGTCCTGTGGTATGCGGCGCTCACCCGCCGGCTTGGGGAGCCAACGGTGGCCGCCGGCGGTCTCAGTGCGGGGCCAGCGGCGCGAGACGGGGCAGCGGCTGCCGCGGATCCAGCAGGGCCACGATCCGATCCACCTGCGCGGCGGTGAGGCGCTCCTCCGCGGAGAGCGTCGCGGCCAGGCGGTCCGGCTCCTCGATCCCGTGGATCGCGACGCCCGCGGCGCCGATGGCTCCGAGCGCCGGCGCGCGCGGCTCATCGGGATCGGGCTCGAACGAGGTGCCACGCAGGGCCACCACGACCGCCTCCACCGTCGAGGGTTGCGTCGCCCGCTCCAGGTAGAGCGAGAGGCGGCGCGCACCGAGCCGGATCGCGTCGATGCGCTCCGCGGTCCAGGGCGCCCAGGACTCGGTCGAGCGGTTCCAGCGGTACCAGTGCCCGTTGCGATGCCGGAAGCGCCCACGCTCGTCGAAGCGCGTGATGGCGAAGGTTCCGCCGGGCCCCACGACGACGTCGAGCGGCGCCATCCCGCCCGGCGCCACGCGCGGCAGGTAGTGGTACGCGTCGTCGAGCCGCGGGCCAATCGCGCCGAGCAGCGCGTCGCCGCCGGGGAGGTGGAACGCCGGGAGGCCCAGCCGTGCGGTTCGGGAGGCGGGAGTGTGGACGATCATCGACGAGCAGCAGGATCGGTGATGCGGTGAGGGCCAGTCTACCCCTCGTTCGGTCGAACGGGCCGCAGCCAAACGGGCTGGTACGATCCGACGATGAGCTTCACCGAGGACGTGCGGCGGATCCTGGTCGAGATCGGCGAGGATCCCGATCGGGAGGGCCTGCTGCGCACCCCGGAACGCGTCGACCGCATGTACCACGAGCTCACCGAGGGCTATCGTGTCGACCCGGACTCGCTCATCGGTGACGCGCAGTTCACGGTCGAATACGACGAGATGGTGGTCGTGCGCGACATCGAGTTCTACAGCCTGTGCGAGCACCACCTGATGCCGTTCTTCGGCAGCGTCCACGTCGGCTACCTGCCGCGCGGCAAGGTCATCGGTCTATCGAAGATCCCGCGGGTGGTCGAGATGTATGCCCGCAGGCTGCAGGTGCAGGAACGGATGACCCAGGAGATCGCGACGTTCCTCATGGAGCGGCTCGATCCGAAGGGGGTCGGCTGCGTCGTCGAGGCGTCGCACCTTTGCACGATGATGCGGGGGGTGAAGAAAGCGCAGGCGCGGATGGTGACCTCGTCGATGCTCGGTCGGTTCCGTCGCGACGAGAAGACGCGCACCGAGTTCCTGACCCTCATCGGCTCGCCGTCGCGCTAGGAGGAAGACCGATGCCATACGCCGAGCCACTGACCGACGCCGAGCTTGCCGATGCCCTTGTCTCGCTGCCCGCCTGGGAGCGCGAGGGCACGTCGCTGCGTCGGACGGTCGACGTCGCGGACTTTCGGGCCGCCGTCGCCCTCGTCCACGCGGTGGCCGATGCCGCCGAGGCGGCGAACCACCACCCCGACATCCTGATCCACGGATACCGGCACGTGACCTTCACGCTGTCCACGCACGCGGCGAAGGCGATCACACGGCGCGACATCGAGCTCGCCGCGGAGATCGACCGCCTGGCGTCGGCCGCGGCGGGCTCGTGACGCGGCCTGTCGCGCGGCCCGTTGCGTAGAATCGGGCCCGATGCCTGACACGCCGATTCGCGTCCTCATCGCCAAGCCCGGCCTCGACGGGCACGATCGCGGCGCCAAGGTCCTCGCTCGCGGCCTGCGGGACGAGGGCTTCGAGGTGATCTACACCGGCCTGCGGCAGACCCCCGAGATGATCGCGGACGCCGCGGAGCAGGAGGATGTCGACATCGTCGGGCTCTCGATCCTGTCCGGCGCCCACATGGCGCTCCTGCCGCGGATCGTGTCGCTCATCCGCGAACGCGGCATGTCCGAGGTCCTCGTCGCCGCTGGCGGGATCATCCCAGATGCCGATGTCGGAACGCTGAAGGAGGCCGGGATCGCCGAGATCTTCGGGCCGGGGACGAGCATCGGGCAGATCGCGCGCTACTTCCGGGAGCACGCCCGGCGCCCAGCGTGAGCGGCGAGGCGCGTCCGGTGGTGGCCCCCGTGTGCGTGGGCTGCACGTATCCGCCAAGCAGGCGCTGCTGGAGGCCTGCCGGCCCTGACCATACCTATGTGAATCTTAAGGAATCGGGCAGGAACCTCGCATCTCGGTGCCTGATCGCGGCCGATGCGTGCATGGCGTGCACATCTCCATGAGCGAGCTCGTCGATGCGCTCGCCAGCGGAGAGCGACGGCCCCTAGCGCAGCTCCTGACCCGGATCGAACGCGGCGACCCGTCGCTGCGCCCGTTGCTGCCGCAGCTGTTCGGTGCGAGCCGCGGCGCCCATCTGGTCGGCATCACCGGGCCGCCGGGGAGCGGGAAGTCGACGCTCGTCAGCGCGCTCATCGGAGAGTGGCGGCGCCGCGGGCGCCGCGTTGGCGTCCTCGCCGTCGATCCGTCGTCCCCGTACACGGGCGGCGCGATCCTGGGCGACCGGATCCGGATGATGGAGCACGCCGCCGACCGCGACGTGTTCATGCGCTCGATGGCGGCACGCGGCGAGCTGGGTGGCCTCGCCGCCACGACCTGGATCGCCGCCGCGGCCCTCGACGCCGCCGGCTACGATCCGATCGTGGTCGAGACCGTCGGCGCCGGCCAGTCGGAGGTCGAGATCGCACGACTCGCCGAGACGACCGTGGTCGTCGAGGTGCCCGAGATGGGCGACGAGGTGCAGGCGATCAAGGCCGGGCTGCTCGAGGTCGCCGACATCATCGCCGTGAACAAGGGCGACCGCCCAGGCGCGGACCGGGCGGCGCGCCAGCTGCGCGCGATGCTCTCCACGGCGGGCGGCCGGATCACGCGAACGCCGCCGCCGGTGCTGATGACGACCGCCACGACCGGCGAAGGGGTTGCCGCGCTGGCCGATGCCGTCGAGGCACATCGGTCCAGTGCTCGAACGCCGGAGGCCGCGCATGCCCGGGCGGCCCACCAGCTGCGGCGGGCGGTCGCCGACCTGGCCGCCCGCCGTGCGACGGAGCACCCGGACTGGGAACGGACACTCGATGCCATTGCCGCGCGCGAGGTGGATCCGTTGACCGCGGCCGAGTCACTGCTGGCAGCAGCGGATGAACCATGAGTCTGCCAGCCATTCGACGGCGCCTCAGATGGCCGCCGTGACCTGCACCTCGAGCAGGAGCTCCTCGGTTGCGAGCCCGTTCACGACGAGCAGCGTGTTCGGCGGATAGGCGCCATCAGGAAAGAGCTTCGGGAACTCGCGCTCGCGCCAAGCGCTCATTCGCGGGATGTCCTCGCGCCGCGTGATGAAGGTCATGCAGCGCGTGACGTTGCTCCACTCCGCTCCGGCCGCCCGTAGCGCCACACCGAGATTCTCGAAGACCTGGTCGCACTGCCGCTCGAAGTCGCCGACGCCGACGACGTTTCGGTCGCGGTCCATGGCGATCTGCCCGGCGACCTCGATCGTCGTCGCGCCCGCGCCCGTTCGTGCGACGTGCGAGTAGGCGCCGCCGGGCGCAGCGAGGCCATCGGGGTTGAAGATTTCGATCGCTGCCATGTGTCCCGCTCCTGCGTTGCTGTTGCGTCGCGCCATCGTGGGCTATCCCGACGCACCAATGTTGTCATTGGTCTGTTCTGACGACCTTAGGCGGCATCGGGGGCCGGGTTTTGCCCGGTCGAGCTCTCATTCCACGCTCACGTCCGCAGCTGCCAGCGGCTCCGAACGGCGTTTTCGTTGCCTAACGTCGCCAGGACGGACAGATGACGTGTCCGCCCGATGC
>DAINOY010000044.1:0-9102 GCA_036743735.1 Chloroflexota bacterium | reverse complement strand
GTCGCGCGACGAGCAGGCGTCTCGACGGCGACCGCGTCGCGCGTCATCGGGGCGACCGACTATCCGGTGAGCGCCGCCACGCGGCTACGGGTGCTCGAGGCGGCGCGCGAGCTGGACTACGTTCCGAACGCCCTCGCTCGCGGGCTGCTGAAGAGCCAGATCGCGGTCGTCGGCGTCATCGTCCACGACATCACCGACCCGTACTTCTCCGAGGTCGTGCGCGGCGTGGAGGACGCAGCAGCGGATGACGGGTACCTCGTCATCGCCTGCAGCTCGGATCGCAGCCCGGAGCGCGAGAACTCGTACGTGCGCCTGCTGCGCTCGATGTGCGCGGCGGCGGTGATCTTCGCCGGCAGCGGCATCGACGACGCGACGGCGAACGAGGAGCTGCGCCGTCACCTCGTCGGGATCCGTGAGAACGGCTCGGCGGTGGTGCATCTCTCCCCGCACGCCTTCGGCGCGCCCGAGGTCGGCGTGGACAACCGCGCCGGCGTGGCCGCCATGGTCGCGGCGCTGGCCGAGCTGGGCCATCGGCAGATCTGTTTCCTGGCCGGGCCGAATGCCCTGTACGTGGCGCGCGAGCGGCTGGCCGGCTACCGGCGTGGTCTCGAGGCGGTCGGGATCGATCCGGACGGCGCGCTCGTCGTCCAGACCACGTTCGACCGAGCAGGCGGCGCGCTGGGCGTCGATGCGCTGCTGGCCCGCGGCCGCGCCTTCACCGCGATCTGCTGCGCCAACGATCTCCAGGCGCTCGGCGCCCTCGAGCGACTGGAGCAGCTCGGTGTGGCCGTGCCCGAGATGGTCTCGGTGGCAGGCTTCGACGACATCTCGGTCGCGGCGCTCACGGCGCCCACGCTCTCGACGGTCCACCTCCCACTGCGCGAGCTCGGGCAGCGCGGCTATGCGCACGCCCTGCGCCAGCTCTCGGGCCAGACGGTCGGCCCCGAGCTCCTGCCGACGGAGGTCGTCATTCGCGCCTCCATCGGCCCGCCAGTCTGACCGATGAGGACATCCAGAGGAGACAGCGCAGCATGAAGCCGGCGACGGTGTTCCTGGGCGAGATGACGAACCCCGAGGTCGAGGCATTCCTGCGCGACCATCAGACGATCCTGGTCCCGACCGGATCCACCGAGCAGCACGGGCCGCACGGGCCATTGCTCACCGATGTCCTCGTCCCGCAGGAGGTCGCCCGACGCATCGCCACCGAGGTCGGGGCACTGGTCGCGCCGCCGATCAACTACGCGCTCTCCTACCCGCACGCCGGCTTCACCGGCGTCGTCCACATCCGCATCCCGACCTTCATGGCGCTGGTCGAGGACCTGTGTGTCTCCCTCGCGACCGCCGGCTTTCGCCGGATCGTCTTCCTCAACGGGCACTACGACAACACGTACGCCATCGCCTACGCCTGCGCGGCGGCACGCGAGCGGATGCCCGAGGCCGCAGTCGCCTTCCCGATCAACTACTGGGACGGCATGACCGCCGACGAAGCAGCCGAGTTCTTCGGGCCAACGACCGGCCTGCACGCCAACAGGGGCGAGACCTCGGCGGTGCTGGCCATCAACCCGGACCTCGTCGACATGGAGCGCGCGAACGCGGAGATGCCGCCCTTCCCGGAGGTGAGCAACGCGGCGCCGGTGCACACCGCCTTCTTCTTCTCGGCACCCGGCTCGGTGCACCGCGCCACGCACTCCGGCACGTGGGGCGACGCGCGCGAGTCCACCGCGGAGTTCGGCGAGCGCTATCTCGAGGTCGTCAGCCGCGCGACGGTGCGGATGCTCTCGGACATCGACCGCACGTTCGAGGCGATGCCGCCGCGCTGAGTCGGGGGTCATCAGCGCGGCGCCTCGTCAGCGCGGCGCCTCGACGTCGAACCGCACGTCGATCGCGTAGCGATCCCCCGGATAGCGTGACTCGGTGGCCTCCACCGGGCGGCCCGACGCGTCGACGATGATCCGCCGCTCGACGAGCATCGGGGAGCCGCGCGCGACGCCGAGCAGCCGGGCGTCGTCGGGCTCGGCCGCGGACGCAGCGACGACCGCCGTGCCCCGACGAAGCGCCCACCCAGCGGCGGCCAGCACGCTGTGCAGCGACTCGCTGCGCAGGTCGACCGCCATGACGACCGGCGAGGTCTTCCCGACCAGGATTGCCGTCTCGAGCGCGATCGGCTCGTCGTCGGCGTAGCGCACGCGCCGCAGGTAGACGACCGGCGCTCCCTCCGGCGTCCCGAGGTCCGCGGCGATCGCCGGTGACGCCGGCCGGATCTCGCGGTCGATGATCCGTGACGTGGGCCGTCGGCCGCGTCGCAGCATCTCCGAGGTGAAGCTCATGAGCCGGTCGGCGCGACGGTGTGCCGAGGGCTCCGCGACGAAGCTGCCACGGCCCGGAAGGCGCACGACGAGGCCCTCATCAGCCAGGCGCTGCATGGCGCTGCGCGCGGTCATGCGGCTCACGCCGAACTCCGCCACGAGCGCCGCGTCCGACGGCAGCGGGTCGCCCGGGCGCAGCGTGGCGATCCGCTCGCGCAGGGCCTGCTCGATGGTTCGATAGCGCGGCAAAGCGACGTCGCTCAGCACGGCGCCGCCTCCTGCTTCACTCGCCCACCAGCCTCGGCGCCATGCACCGCGGCGCCGATCGCGCCGGCCCACGTGCCGAGCTGCGCGGTGGTGATCTCGACCGCGTCGAGATCCGTGACATGGACCCGCCGTCCGAGCTCGGCGCGGATCGGCTCGAGCAAGAGGTCCGCGGCACCGGCCACGCCGCCGCCGAGCACGACACGGTCCGGGTTCAGGATCACGACGAGGTTGGCGATGCCGATGCCGAGCCAGCGCCCGACCTGGGCCAGGCCGTCGATCGCATGCTGGTCGCCGCTCCGGGCTGCCCGGACGGCCGCTTCGGCGGTGGCCGTGCCGCATGCCGCCGCCACCGCATCGGCGCGAGCGAAGGCCTCGAGGCAGCCGCGATTGCCGCAGGTGCACGGCGGTCCATCGGGCAGGAGCGTCTGGTGGCCGACCTCGCCGCCGGTCCCCGCGTGGCCGAAGTGGACGCGGCCACCGACGACGACGACGCCGCCGACTCCGCTGCCGAGCGCAAGCCCGACCATCGTCTGGCAGCCGCGCCCGGCGCCGAGCCGGAGCTCGGCGAGGCCGAAGGCACGGGCGTCGTTGATGAGCCGGACCGGCAGGCCGGTCCGCTCCCGGAGCGGCGCCACGAGCGGCCGATCGGTCCAGTCGGCTGGCAAATTGGGCAGGAACGTGGTCGTCCCGGCCGGGTCGTCGTACAGCCCCGGGACGCCGACGCCGACGCTGGCGATCTCCGGCCATCGGTCACGCGCCATGTCCGCCAGCCGGCCCATCTGGTCGATGACCGGCCCCGCGCCGCGGTCGGCGGCCGTCGGTTCCTGGCCGGCATCCAGGCGCCGCCAGGCGGCGCCATCGGTCTCGAGCACCGCCCATTTGAGGTTCGTGGCCCCCAGATCGAGCCCCAGGTGACGCGACCCGCCCTCCGCGCCCATCTCGAATCAGGTCTCTCCGGTGACCCGGGTGTAGGCCGCGGCGACCGCCACGATCAGCGCACCGAACAGGATCTGCCGCACGGGTTCCGGGAGGCCCAGGACGTTGAGGAGGGCGGTGAGCACCGTGAGAATCAGCGCGCCGACGATCGTGCCGCCGTATCCGCCGCGCCCGCCGAAGATCGACGTGCCGCCGATCACCGCCGCCGCCACCGAGGGCAGGAGGTACGAGTCAGCGAGCGAGACGCTCGCCGTGTTCGTGATGCCCGAGATCAGGAAGCCGGCGATGGCCGCCATCACCGCCGAGATGACGTACAGGACGATGAGCACCTGCCACGCGCGCGCGCCCGAGAGGCGCGCCGCGATCGGGTTGTCGCCGATGGCGTACAGGAGACGCCCGTACCCGGTGCGCCGCAGGCCGAACAGGATGACCAGCGCCAGCGGCACGAACACGATGAGCATGTACGGGAAGACGTCGAACAGGACGTTGGCTCCGATCCAGCGCAGCGAGCTCGGGACGCCGGACCCGGTCTGCACCGTCTGGAGCTGCCACACGTTGGCCAGTCCGAGCACGACGAAGCTCATGCCCAGGGTCATGATCAGGGGATGGACGCGGAAGATGCCGACGCCGATGCCAGTGACGAGCCCCGCCAGGGCCGCGGCGATGAGCGCGACGCCGATGGCGAAGGGTACGCCTCCGGGGCTGTTGGCGAGCGTCGCCGTCACGAAGCCCGCCATCGAGGCGACGGCGCCCACCGAGAGGTCGATCCCACCGGTGAGCATCGTCAGCGTCTGGCAGCCGGCCAGGATCGCAAGCGGGATCGAGGCGCGCATGATGACGCCGGCCCATTGCGGGCCGACGATCCCCGGGCGCAGCAGCTCGATGACGAGCACGAGCAGGAGGAGCAGCCCGACGAGCGGGACGATCGGCCGGTCGCGGAAGAGCGCTCGCCAGCTCGGCACGGAGAGCCAGGAGCGGGTCGGTGCCGCCGTGCTCATCCGCGCGCCCGCCGCAGCTCGATGAGGCTGCCGACCATGACGACACCGATGAGGATGACCCCCTGTGTCACCACGGCGAGATTCGTGTTCATGCGCAGGAACGTCATGTCGGTGCGCAGGAGCTGAAGCACCACGACGCCGACGATCGGCCCGAAGACACCACCTCGCCCGCCCGCCAGGCTCACGCCGCCCAAAACGATGGCCGCCACGCTCATGAGCGTGTACGGCCCGGGCACCGGGGTGCCGATGCCGGTGCTCGCGGTGAGCGACAGCCCGCCGAGCGCCGAGAAGAGGCCGGCGAGCATGTAGGCGAAGATCTTTGTGCGCCCGATGCTGATGCCGCTGCGGAACGCTGCGAGCGGATTGCTGCCAACCGCATAGAGCGAGATGCCTGGTCGCGATCTGGAGACCGGCACCCAGACCAGCGCCACGACCACGACGAGCACGACGGCGGCGCGTGGCAACCAGTCGATGAAGAGCGAGCCGCCGACCATCTCGCGCAGCCACGGCGCCGCGTCGCCGCCCGGCGCCGATCGCACGAGCAGCGCGAACCCGGCCCAGACGAAGAGCATCGCCAGCGTGACCACGATGTCCGGGACCCTCGTCGCCACGACGAGTGCGCCGTTGACGGCGCCGAGGAGCAGTCCCAGGAGCAGCACGCCGACGACGACGAGGATCGCGAACTCAGAGCTCTGTCCGTCCATCAGCGTGGCGGCGACGACGCTGGTCAGCGCCATCATCGAGCCGATCGACAGGTCGATCCCGCCGGCGATCACGACGACGGCCTGCGCGACCGCGGCCAGGGCCAGCGGCAGGACCGAGATGGCGAGGCCCTGGATGCCCGCCACGCCGTAGCGAGGCTGGATCATCCGCGTGAAGAGCAGCAGGACGATGAGAAACGCAAGGAGGCCCAGCGTCCACGCGTTGCGCCGGCCCCAGCCCACGACCGCCTCGAGGGGGGAGACGCGCGTCGTGTCGCCGACCCGCGCGGTCGCGTTCACTCGTCGACTCCCGCGCCGGTGAGCTCTGCCTCGAACGCCTCGTCACGGTCGGTCTGGCTCGAGGCGAGGTTGTGGGCGGAGCGCATCAAGGTCGGCTCGTCCGCCTGTGCGGCGTTCAGCTCGCCGACGACCTGCCCGCCGAAGATGACGATCACGCGGTCGCAGGCGAGCGGGATCTCCTTCAGCTCCGAGGTATAGAAGAGGACCGACGCGCCGGCTGCTGCCAGATCACGCAGCAGGACGTAGATCTGGTTCTTCGTGCGGATGTCAATGCCGCGGGTCGGGTCGAAGCAGAGCATCGTCTCGACGCCGCCGGCCACCCAGCGACCGATCGTCACCTTCTGCTGGTTGCCGCCAGAGAGGCGCCGGACCTCGTTCCCGGCTCGCGCGTCGATCTGGAGCGTCTCCACCGCCTCGGCGATCGTGCGCCCCTCGCGCGTCGTGTCGATCAGCCCCCAACCGCGCAGGCGGGAGCTCAGCGGCAGGGCGATGTTCTCGCGCACCGAGCGCTGCATGAGGAGCGCCTCCGCACGATCGGCCGGGACGTAGACGACGCCGGCGCGGATGGCGTCCGCCGGATGCCGGAACGAGACCGGGGCGCCGTCGATCTGGATCTCGCCACCGTCCGGACGTGTCGAGCCGGCAAGGATGTCGAAGAGCTCGTCCTGGCCCTGGCCCTCGAGCGCCACGACGCCCAGCACCTCGCCGCGCCGCAGGTCGAATGAGACGCCCTTGAGCTTCGTGCCCTTCGACAGGTCGTGCACCGAGAGCCGCGGTGGCGTGCCGTCGGTGGCCTGTGCGGCGCCCGACGCGGCGTGTCGCTCGGGAAGCTCCGAGGCGTGCTCGCCGAGCATCAGCTCCACGATCCGCTCCTCGGACCCCGTCGTGACGTCGACGACGCCGACCGTCTGGCCTTCGCGCAGCACCGTCGCGCGATCGCAGACCGCGGCGATCTCGATCATGCGGTGCGAGATGAACAGGACCGAACCGGCGCCGCCACGACGCTCGCTGATCACCTCGAGCACGCGCTCGGAAAGGTTGGCTGGCAGCGCCGCCGTCATCTCGTCGAGCATCAGGACGTCCGGGTCGATGGCCAGCGCACGCGCCAGATCAACGATGCGCAGCGTGGCCAGCGGCAGCCGGCGCGCGATGCGGTTCAGGTCCAGGCGCTCGAGGCCGAGCCGCGCGATCCACTCGCGGAAGGGCTCGACCGGCGTCTCGGTGAGCCGCAGGTTGGATCGAATGCTGAGATCGGGAATGACCGCCGGTTCCTGGTAGACCGAGATGAGGCCGCCGCGACGGGCCTCGAGCGGCGAATGGATCGTGCGTTCGCGGCCGCGGATCGCGATGCGACCGCTGTCCGGGCGCACCGCCCCGGTGAGAATCTTGACGAACGTGCTCTTCCCGGCGCCGTTCGCGCCCATGAGCGCGTGCACCTCACCAGGCCGGACGGCAAGCGAGGCGGAGCGCAGCGCGAGGACGGCGCCGTACGTCTTCGAGACGTCCCTCGCGTCGAGCAGGATGTCGGTCGTCGTCGCGGTCATCGCGTTCCGCTCATGCATGGTTGAGAGAGGAGGCTGCCGGCACCGCCGGCAGCCTCCTTCAGGATCGGTTCGGGGAGCTACTCCTCGCCCGGGCCCTTGCAGGCGATCGCCTGCTCTGGCGTGTACGAGGTCCAGCCGTCGATCTCCAGGCCGAGCGGCCAGAGCGGGTCGAGGCCGTCCACCTGCCACGACTGGAGCAGCGTCTTGCCATCGTCCGACGTGTTGTCCGCCAGGACCGGATCGAGCAGGACGGTGTTCGGCTGCGCGGCATCCTCGGCCGTCTCGACCGTCTCGCCGTTCAGCAGCTTGACCGCCAGGTTGACGCCGGCACCACCGACAGCGGCGGTGTTCGTCACCGCGGCGCCCTCGAGGCCCGGATAGTTCTCCTCGTCGAGGAGCTGCGCCACGAAGGCACCGAGGTCCGCGCCGACGATCGGCACGAAGTCCTCACCGGCACCCTTGATGGCATCAACGACCTGGGAGTCCATGCCGGAGGTCCAGATCCCGTCGATGTTGGCGTACTCGCCGCTCGCCAGGAAGTCGTTGATCAGCTGGGTCGTGGTGGCCGGATCCCATCCTGTGAAGACACCGTCCTCGTTCGGGACGACGGTGATGTCCGGGTAGTCGGCCAGGACGTTCTTGAACCCGATGTCACGGTCGCTATCGGCCGGATGGCCGGCGAGACCACGCATGTAGTACACGGTGCCTTCGCCGCCGATCTGGTCGAAGAGCCACTTGGCGCCGAGCTCGGCGTACTTCACCTGGTTGTTGTACAGGTTGTACGTGTTCTCGTCGGTCACGTACGCGTCGACCGAGACGGTCTTGATCCCGGCCTGGTTGGCCTCCTCGAGCGCCGGGTTCAGCGCGTCGGGATCATTCGGGTTGAAGACGATCGCGTCGACGCCGGCCGCGATCAGGTCACGGATGTCGGAGAGCTGGCCCGCCGCATCGGTGTTGCGGTGGATCGTGGTCAGCTCGCTGACCGCGCCGGAGGCCAGAGCCTCGGCCTTGGCCGTGCAGACCTGCTCCTCTCGGAAGCCGTTGCCGACGCCGCCTCCGTTCGAATAGCCGATGGCGTAGTCGCCACCGCCCTCGCCCCCGCCGCTGGGCGCGGTCGAGCCGCCCGGCCCGCCGGTGCAGGCGCTCGCGATGAGCGCCAGCGCAGCGAGCGGTGCGAGCATCCGCACCGATGTGAACTGCTTCATGTACACGTCTCCTCCATGTGGCGGACCGCCCCTCCTTCGTCGGGTGCCGATCCTGGGCATGCATCGCACTTTCGAGATCGCTTCGTCACCCACCTCCTTGCTGGTCGATCGCACGGGCGATGCGCCGGGCATGCTCTCGATAGGCCTGGTCGAACAGCTCGCGCGAGCGCTCCTCGCCGACCACCGACGAACGGGTGATGACGGGGGGCATGGCGCCGCGCTCGGTGAGGAGCTCGGCCACGCGCACCTTGATGGCATTCACGATGGCGACCGCCGTGATCGTCGAGCCGGGACCGACCGGCGTGTCGAGCCCGTCGACGCTGCACAGGGCGTCGGCGGGCGGGGTGCACAGGTCGATCACCAGGTCGGCCTCGTCGAGGAGCCGCGAGCCGACGACCGGCGCCGGCTCGGCTGACATCGACTGCGCGACCGAGGTCACGGCGATGACCTTCAGGCCACGGGCGCGCGACCCACGCGCCATCTCGACCGGGACGGCGGTCAGTCCCGAGGCCGAGAAGACCATCATCACGTCAGACGGCCCGAAGCGGAAGTTGCCGAGGATCACCTCGGCGAGACCGGGCATGCGCTCGATGAACATCGCCTGGCGCTGCCCGTTCGCCCCCACGACCTGGGTGTGGAACGTCATCGACAGCTCGACGATCGGGTTGAAGCCCGGGTACGAACCGTAGCGCGGGAACATCTCCTCGACCGGGATCCGCGAATGCCCGGTGCCGAAGAGGTGGACCAGGCCACCGGCCGCGATCGCATCGGCGCACCAGCCGCTGGCCCGCTCGATCGATCCCGCCTGCGTCGCGGCCAGGCGATCGAGCAGGTCCATGGCCTCG
>DAINOY010000043.1:0-9121 GCA_036743735.1 Chloroflexota bacterium | reverse complement strand
GACTTCGGTGAACGGCCACGACAGGCCGCCGTGGAAGATGTTGCCCGCCGTCATCCCCAACGTCTGCTCCCGGTCGTGACGCCGGCCGGCGTCGACCGCCTTCACCGCGTCGCGGATCTGCCACACCGTGGCGCCCATGAACGCCAGCTCGCTCTTCAGGTAGCGGCGCTCATGCTCGGCACGCTCGGGCGTGGCAACGGCTCGCAGTCGCGCCTCGAGCTCGGCGATGAAGGACTCCATCGGGCTCATCGTAGCGACCGGGCGTGCCGCGCCCGTCCCTGCCGTCGGACTGCGTCAGGTCCGGGGCTTCGCTAGACTGGGCGCATGTCCCTCGACGCGCCACGACCTGATTTCAGCGCGCTCGGCGAGCTTGGCGTCGTCAACCAGCCGGCGCCAGGGCATGCCAGCCCCTCCGAGCTGATGTACCCGGGCGGCCCACAGATCGACGGCGGCCTCCTCGCCCCGGGCGACCCGATCCCCGAGAACGCGGGACCGGGTGGCCGGCGGCCCGAGTGGCTGAAGGTCCGTCTCGGGGCCGGCGGCACCTACACCGGGGTGAAGCAGCTCATGCGCGCCGAGGCGCTCAATACGGTCTGCGAGGAGGCGCGCTGCCCGAACATCGGGGAGTGCTGGGCGCTCGGCACGGCGACGTTCATGATCGGCGGCAGCGTCTGCACCCGGAACTGTGGGTTCTGCGCCATCGCCACCGGTCGCCCCGACGCGGCCGATGACGACGAGCCGCGGCGCGTCGCAGAGGCGACCCGGCAGATGGGCCTCAAGCACGTGGTCGTGACGATGGTCGCTCGCGACGACCTGCCCGATGGCGGCGCACGGCTGGTGGCCGACACGATCACCCGCATCCGAGCCGATAACCCGCGGACGAGCATCGAGGTGCTCATCAGCGACCTCAACGGCCGCGAGGCCGATATCCGCACCGTGGTCGATGCGCGCCCTGACATCCTCAACCATAACGTCGAGACGGTCCCGCGCCTGCAGCGTGCCGTCCGTCGCCGGGCCCGCTGGGATCGCAGCGTGGGCGTCCTGACCCAGGGTCGGGCCATGGCGACGGCGATCGGCTTCGACGAGATGGTGACGAAGACCGGCGTCATGCTGGGGCTCGGCGAGTCGTGGGACGAGGTCCTCGAGGCGATGACGCTGCTGCGCGCCGCCGACGTGGACGTCCTGACCATCGGCCAGTATCTGCGTCCCTCGCGCAAGCACCTGCCGCTCATGAAGTACTACACCCCGGCCGAGTTCATGAGCCTGCGCCGCATCGGGCTGGAGATGGGATTCCGTCACGTGCAGTCCGGCCCACTCGTCCGTTCCAGCTACCACGCGGCCGAGCAGGTGCCGGGACCGGCGGCCGCGGCGGTCTGATCCGCATGTCCGCCGAGCCGGCGTTTCGCGACATCAGCCAGCCGGCCCGTGGCGATCTCCGCCCGGCGCGAGCGCCGGCGCCACGCCGACCGGATCGGGATGCGCCGCATCGCCCGGCGAGCGACGAGCATCCCCTCCTCCGCGCGCACGGCGGCGTCCTGACGGTCGAGTCGCTCGGGACGGTGGCCTACGAGCCCGCCTGGCAGCTCCAGGACGAGCTCGCCCAACAGCGTCGCGAGCGCCGGATCGGCGATCGGCTCCTGCTGCTCGAGCACTTCCCGGTCTACACGATCGGGCGCGGCGGCGACGAGTCGAACCTGCTCGCCGGCCCCGAGCGGCTCCGCGAGCTTGGCGCCACGTTTCATCGCATCGACCGCGGCGGCGACATCACGTTCCACGGCCCGGGACAGCTCGTCGCCTACCCGATCGTCGAGCTCCACGATCCCCTGGACCTGCGACGCTACGTCCGTGTCCTCGAGGCGGCAGTCATCGCGGTCGCCGTGCGCTTCGACGTCGCTGCGGAGCGCGTCGCGGGGCTGCCGGGCGTCTGGGTCGCCGGCGAACGGAAGCTCGCCGCGATCGGGGTTCGCGTGCGCCGCGGGGTCACGACACACGGCCTGGCCCTCAACGTGGCCACTGACCTGCGCTGGTTCGACGAGATGATCGGCTGCGGGCTGCCGGACAAGAGCGCCACGTCGCTGAGCGCCGAGGCCGGCGAGCGGATCGAGATGGCCGCGGGCGAGGACGCGCTGGCCAGCGAGCTCGGACATGGGTTCGGGCTCCGCCTCGTGTCGGGCGTCGCCGCGCTCGCGGGCCCGGCTGGCGCGAGCGAGCAATGAGCGACGTGCGGATCGGCCGCAGCGGGTCCCCGACCGAGCCTGATCACGTCGTCGGAGCTCGGATCGAGGTCGGCGTCTTCGGGGTCTGGCAGGCGAACGCCTACCTCGTGTGGGACGGGCACTCCGCCGACGCGCTGGTGCTGGATCCAGGACAGGGCGCCGCGGGGCCGCTGGTCGAGCGCCTGGGCGCGAACGGGTTGACGGCGCACGTCGTCGCCAACTCGCACGGCCACATCGACCACATCTTCGACAACGGACCGATGCGTCGCGCCACCGGCGCGCCGCTGGCCATCCACGCCGATGACGCGTACCGGCTCGACGGTCGCAACAGCTACGGCTTCGAGATCGAGCCGACGACCGCCGATCGCGAGCTGCACGAGGGCGATCAGCTGCAGATCGGCGACCTGGTCTTCGACGTCCTCCACACGCCCGGACACTCGGAGGGCTCGATCTGCCTGTACGAAGAGCGGCACGGGTTGCTGCTCAGCGGCGATGTCCTCTTCGCCGGGGCGTGGGGCCGAACGGACCTCCCCGGCGGCGACGAGGCCCAGATGATCGCGTCGCTCGATCGGCTGGCGAGCCAGCTGCCTGGGCCGACCCGCGTCCTGCCAGGCCATGGTCCGGAGACGACGATCGAGCGCGAACGGGCGTGGATGCGACGGGCGGCGTCGACCGGCCGCCTGGCACCTGGCGGCTGAGCGACAGCGAGACGACTGCGAGCGAAAGGAGCCCGAACCATGGCGAACCTGGCGATCACCCGACTGGGGCACGCGGGCGTGCTCTATCGGTCCGGTGAGACCTGGCTCTGGGTGGACCGATGGACCGGCGCGCCGAACTACCCAGACGCCTACCGCAGCGCCGAGCGGGCCGACGTGGTTGCGCCGACCCACGGCCACTTCGACCACGTCGGCGACGACTGCGCCGATGTCGTCGAGCTCGCCGGCGGGGGCGGTCAGGTGGTCTGCTCGCACGAGATGAGCCTGTACCTCGCGGCTCGCGGCGTCGAGGCGATCGGCATGAACAAGGGCGGGACGGTGGAGGCGGCCGGTGTCCGACTGACGATGGTGCACGCGGACCATTCCGGAGGCGCAACGCTGACCGGCGGCGACGCGGCGGTCACCCGCGACCTGGGCTGCTGGGGCTGGATCCTCTCGTTCGCGAACGGCCCGACCGTCTATCACAGCGGCGACACCGATGTCTTCGGCGACATGGCCCTGCTCCGCGAGCGCTTCTCTCCGGACATCGCGGTCATGCCGATCGGCGGCCACTACACGATGGGGCCGCGCGACGCCGCTCGCGCCGCGGAGCTGGCCGGCGTCGAGCGCATCGTTCCGGTGCATTACGCCACCTTCCCGCTCCTGGCCGGGACGCCGGCCGAGCTGCGCCGGCACACCGAGATCGAGGTCGTGGAGCTCGAACCGGGAGCGACGTTCGAGGCGTGAACTGGGCGCGCCGAGCACGCGCACCGGCCGGCCTGGTCCTCGCGATCATCCTGCTCGCCGGCTGCGGAGGGGTCCCGGCGACGCCCTCCGGCTCCGGGCTGCCGCGCCCGTTGTCCCTGCCGAGCGGCACGCCGCCGTCGAGTGGCGCCCCGATCGGCTCGCCGGCGGCGACGATCCATGTCAGCGATCCTGGCTCCGGCCTCGGCTACGACATTCCCGCCGGGTGGGAGACCGACACCGATGACCTCGTCGAGTTCTTCACGGCGATCAGCGCCCCCGACGTCAGCGGCGAGGCGCCGTCGATGCAGCTCGTCGCCTCCGGCCCGTACGACGCCGCGCTCGGCGAGCCGGTCACCGACGAGAACGTCGCGGCGATCACGCGTCGCGACGCGGACGGCTTCAGCGACTTCTTCTTCCCGCCCGGCGAGCGCACGACGCTGCTCGACGAGCCGGTCGACGTGAGCGGCGTCCACGGCCACCGGGTTCGCCTTCGGATCGCGTTCTCGAAGGCGGACCAGCCGCCGATGATCGTCGAATCGCGAACGGTCGTCGGCGAGCGACCCGCGTTCCTCCTCGTGATGAGCGTGGACGATGGAGGGCCGATGGTGGCGGAGCTCGATGCGGTGCTGGAGTCGCTCACCGTCGAGCCCTGACCCCTCCCGGCACGATGAGAAATGAGGCGTTCATCGGTCTAGAATGGCGAGCCCCATGACGACTCCCGCATCCCTCGTCCATGCCCGCGACCTGACGAAGCGCTACGCGAACGGCTTCACGGCCGTCGATGGCGTCGACTTCGACGTGCGCCCCGGCAAGGCCTTCGGCTTCCTCGGTCCCAACGGGGCGGGCAAGACGAGCACGATGCGGATGATCGCCTGCAGCTCGCCGGTGACGGAGGGCGAGCTGAGCGTGATCGGCATGGATCCGCGCACCCAGGCCCGCGAGATCAAGGCGCGTCTCGGCGTGGTGCCGCAGATCGACAACCTCGATACCGAGCTGACCGTCCGCGAGAACCTCGAGATGTACGCGCGCTACTTCGACATCCCACGCGACGTCGCGAATCGCCGCGCCGACGAGCTGCTCGAGTTCGTGCAGCTCGACGAGCGCGCGAAGGACCAGGTCGAGCCGCTCTCCGGGGGCATGAAGCGGCGGCTGACGATCGCCCGCGCCCTGATCAATGAGCCGGAGCTCGTCATCCTCGACGAGCCGACGACCGGACTGGATCCGCAGGCGCGGCACCTCCTCTGGGAACGGCTCTACCAGCTGAAGCGCCGGGGCGCCACGCTGATCATCACGACCCACTACATGGACGAGGCGGAGCAGCTGTGTGACCACCTCGTCGTCATGGACAAGGCGAAGATCGTGGCGGAGGGCTCCCCGCGCCAGCTCATCGACGAGCACTCGACGAAGGAGGTCCTCGAGCTGCGCTTCAAGGACGCGGTGCGCGAGGGACTCAACGGGCAGCTCGAGGGGCTCGCCGACCGCATCGAGGAGCTGCCGGACCGGTACCTCCTCTACACCCCTGACGGCGAGCGCACGCTCGAGCAGGTCAACCTTCGCAAGATCCCGATCGAGAGCGCGCTGGTGCGCCGATCGAGCCTCGAGGATGTCTTCCTGCGCCTGACCGGCCGCTCGCTCATCGAGTAGGCCCGATGACCGTCCTCGGCGCCTCGGGCCGCGTCTGGCAGCGCAACTGGCTCGTCTACCGCCGCCTCTGGCACCGCAGCCTGGCCTTCGGCTTCCTGCAGCCGGTGCTCTTCCTGACCGCGATGGGGATCGGCATCGGCTCGCTCATCGGCAGCCAGGACCTGTCGGCCTTCGGCGGCGTCGACTACATCGATTGGCTCGGCCCCGGGCTGATGGCCGCGATGGCCATGCAGACGGCGACGTTCGAATCGACCTACCCGATCATGAACAAGATCATGTGGGGCCGGAACTACGAAGCGATGCTCTCCACGCCCATCGGCATCCGCAGCATCCTGCTCGGTGAGCTGGGGTGGTCGGCGTTCCGGATCGCGACCCTGGCGAGCGTGTTCCTCCTCGTCCTGACGCTCTTCGGCATCGTCCGCTCACCGCTGGCGCTCCTCGCGGTGCCGTTCGCCGTGCTCACGGGACTCGCCTTCGCGGCGTGCCTCATCGCCTTCACCGCGACCCAGAAGAACGATATCGGCTTCAGCGCGATCTTCCGCTTCGTCATCAATCCGCTCTTCCTGTTCAGCGGCACGTTCTTCCCGCTCACCCAGCTGCCCGACTTCGCGCGCGCGATCGCGTGGGCCACGCCGCTCTTCCACGGCGTCGAGCTGATCCGCGGCTCGGTCCTCGACCAGCTCGACCCCGGCGCGGCGATGATCCACATCTCGTACCTCGTCGTGATGGCGGGGATCGGGATCCTCCTCGGCGAGCGCACCCTCACCCGCAGGATGGCGAGCTGATGACCGCGATCAGCCGGCCGCTGAAGCGCGGCGCACTCGCCACCGCCTGGGAGCGGATCTGGCGCTCGCGGCGCCTCGTCGAGCGCAACATCATGGTCTACCGCCACCAGTGGATCATCATCCTGTCGGGCGTCTTCGAGCCGATCTTCTATCTGCTCGGCATCGGGCTGGGACTGGGCGGGATCGTGCGCGAGGTGCCGCTCCCCGATGGTCGCGTGGTGGCGTATGCCGCCTTCGTGGCGCCGGCGCTCGTCGCCACCGCGGCGATGAACGGCGCCGTCTTCGAGACGATCTTCAACGTCTTCTTCAAGCTGAACTACGCGAAGACCTACGAGGGCGTGCTCGCCACGCCGATGGGCATCACCGAGATCGCGATCGGCGAGATGCTGTGGGCCCTGATGCGCGCCGCGCTGTACGCGGTGGCGATGTACGTGATCATGCTCTTCGCCGGGCTCGTGCTCTCGCCTCTCGGCATCCTCATGGTCCCCGCGGCGCTGCTCGTCGCCGCCGCGTTCGCGGCCGCGGGGCTGGCCGGCACCTCGTACCTGCGGACGGTCAATGACTTCGACGTGCCGATGGGCCTCATCGTGATGCCGATGTTCCTGTTCAGCGGCACCTTCTTCCCGATCGACATCTACCCGCTCCCGATCCAGATCTTCATGGAGCTGACGCCGCTCTACCACGCGATCAGCCTCATCCGCGGCCTCTCGACCGGGCTGCTCGGCTTCGCGCAGCTCTGGGACTTCGTCTACCTGGTTGGTTTCTTCGCGATCTGCCTGTGGATCGCGATGCGCCAGATGGAGCGCAAGCTCATCAAGTAGCCGGGCGCATCGTTCGAGCCGCCGTCGCAATTCGCTGAGCGAACCGAATCGCCCGGGAAGCCGCGTTCCGGCGCGGATCTGCGCGCGGAGCGAACCGAATCGCCCGGTAAGCCGCGTTCCGGCGCCGAACCGCTCGCGGAGCGAACCGAACGGCCGTCATCGGCGCGTCGCACGTCCGCGCAGCCCTCAGTGGCTTCGGAAGTCGTCATTCGTCCGTCCTGGCGACGTTAGGCGACGCTGCGGGCGTGATCCAGGCTCCAGTCGGCGGATTCCACGCTCAGCACGGCGGTGAACCAGCGGTCTTCTGATCGAATCGGCTGCCTAGCGTCGTCAGGACAGGCAGATGGCGACAACTGGGCCGGTGACGACACCGCGGACGTGGACCGCGCGCCGCGGCCCACTAAGACCCTGGGAACGAACCCGCGTTAGCGCGCCGCAGCCGCATCGCCGGCACGGTAGGCGTCGGCAAGGATCTCGACCGGGTGCCGCGTGCGAACGCCCGACGAGTCCTCGATCTGCCAGCGGCACGTCTCGGAGTCACACGCCGCCTGCGACGCTCCCGAGCGCCGCACCTTCTCGAAGAGCGGCGCGCCCACGTCGTGCGCGATCTGCCAGCGCTCGGCCTTCAGGCCATACGTCCCTGCCGCGCCACAGCAGTCGTGATCGGAGTCGACCGCCATCAGCCCTGGGACGAGGGCGAAGAGGCTCATCGCCGGCGTGCCGATCCCGTGGCTCTTCAGCTGGCAGGGCGGGTGGTATGGAAGCGTCTGGGGCATCGGCCCGAAGGCGGTGTCGAGCTCGTCACGGTCGTGCATCTCCTCGAGCAGCTCGCAGATGTCCCAGGTCGCGTCGGCGACCGCGCGCGCATCGGCGTCGTCGAGATCGAGCATCTCGCGGTACTCGGCCTTGAGCGCGTGCGTGCAGGAGGTCGAGGTCCCGACGATTCGATAGCCGCGCCGCGCGTAGTCGGCGAGCGACTCGATGTTGCGGCGGGCCTTGCGCCGGGCCTGGTCGTAGAGGCCGTTGCTGATGAACGGCAGGCCGCAGCACTCCTGCTCGGGGACGATCACCGACAGGCCGTTGCGCTCGAGGACCTCGATCGCCGCGCGGCCGACATGCGGCTCGAAGGCGTTGACCGCGCAGCCGTGGAAGTAGACGACGCTGCGCTCGGGCGTGGCGTCGACGATCCGCGTTCCGCCGCGGCGCCGCCACCATGAGCCGAACGTGCGCCGCGCAAACGGCCGCAGCGGCCCGCGGCGGTGGACGCCCAGCAGCTTCTCGCCCGCCCAGCGCAGGAGCGGGTTGCGCAGCCCGATGTTGGCGAGCGGCGCCAGCGGGACGCCGAAGCGAGCCATGAGGTCGGTGTCGCTGATGATCCGGTTGCGCAGGCTCGTCCCCTGCTCGGCGACGATCGCGGCGCGCGCCCGGTTGTTCGTCTCGGCGATGAGCACGTTCGCCGGACAGGCCCGCGTGCAGATGCCGCAGCCCGAGCACCAGTCGACGCTGTGGTCCGGCGGCCCCTCCCAGCGGAAGCGCTGCGCCTGCGGTCCCACGTACTTCGGGCCGGGGAAGAGGTCCGTGACGCGGGCCACGGGGCAGACCGTGTTGCACACGTTGCACTTGATGCAGTTGTCGGTGGAGAACGGCGGGAACTCGGTCGCTGCCGCATCGCGAAACGTCATGCCGCACCTCGGATCGACGCGGATGGCCCGATGGCGCAGCGCGCCCCGCGCGCTGCGCTCGCGACGGCAATACCGTCACCGCACCGCTCGGCGAGCACCTGCATTCCACCGAGGGCGCTGCCCACGACGTGGAGGTTCTCTGCCAGCGGCCGTCCCGTGGCGTCGAGCGGCCGCAGCCGATCGTCGACGGCGAAGCCGGCGGCCTGGATCGGATGCCCGGCCAGCGCGGGGTCGTCGTGGAACCAGCCGTCGCGCGACGGGCCAGGCAGCTCGAAGCCGAAGACCGTGTCGACCAGCCGGCCGTCCGGCTCGCCTCGCAGGCCGCCGCCGGCGATCCCGCCGCTGGCAAGCACGAATCGATCGGCGGCAAGACGCAGCGTGCGCGAGGCGCCCTCGGTGTGGATGGCGGCGATGCGGGACCCGTCCCGTTCGCTGCTCACCACCGGGAAGCCGATCTGCAGCCGCGCGCCCGCATCGAGCAGGCGGCGGCGCAGGACCTCGAAGAGGCGCAGTCCCGGGACGCTCGGCGGC
>DAINOY010000042.1:0-9268 GCA_036743735.1 Chloroflexota bacterium | reverse complement strand
CAGCGGTGTCGGAACGTCGAGCCGGCCCTTTGGTCCCGTGGTGATCCGGAAGACATTGCTCACCATGCGATTGTGGCACCTCAGATCTGATGGGGAACCGCCTCAGGTCTTCGCCGGTGCAAGAATCTGGGCACCTCGGCTGTTGTACAGGTCGAGATGGAGGGAATCGCCCACATGACGCGAGCGGCCGAGAGCGCGCGCCAGCACGAGGCATTCGAGGATGCCTGCGCGGCGCACTACCCCGGGCTCGTCCGCCGGCTGACCGCGGTCCTCGGGGAGCCTGAGTCCGCCCGAGACATCGCCCAGGAGGCCTACCTGCGCGCCTATCGCGCCTGGTCGCGCTTTGATGGTCCCGATCCGCGAGCCTGGCTGCACACCATCGCCCTGCGGCTGGCCTTCAACGAGCGCGACCGCCGGCGCCGCTGGGCGGGATTGCTCGGCCGCCTCGCGGAGCCCGTGGCCTTCGTCCATCGGGATGATCACGATCTGCATCGAGCCCTGGGCGACTTGCGGCGCGAGCATCGGGCGGCGCTACTGATGAGCGTCGTGGACGGCTACACCCAGTCGGAGATCGCGGAGATCGTGGGCGTCCCCGCCGGCACCGTCGCGAGCTGGCTCTCGCGCGCCAAGGCGCAGCTTCGTGAGGCACTGACCGATGGATGACCGAGACTTCGACAACCGCCTCCGGCGGCGCCTGCGCGCGTACGAGAGCCGGTTGCCAGAGACCGATGCCCCCGACCCGCGCCACATCCGGCCCCGCAGCGGCCTTCGATGGCCGGCGGTCGCCGCGGTCCTCGGTTCGGCGGTTGTCGTTGGCGTCTTCGCTGGCGCAATCGCGTTGAACCAGTCCCGGGCCCCCACCGGCGATGAGAATCCGTCTGGAAGCATGAATCCATCCGTGAGCCAACCGGCAGCCACCACCCGCCCGGTAGCCGGTGGTTGGACGCTCGAGCGCCTGCCGGACGCCACCGGTCCAGCCGAGATCTCCGATGTTGTCGTGCTTCCGGACGGGCGCGGCATCGTGGTCGGTGCGGATGCACGCGGGGGCGGCCTCCTTGAGCCGGCGGCTTGGTTCGACGATGGCGACGGCAACTGGCGGAGGGCTGAGATCACCGGCATCAGCGACACCGGTGACTTCTCCACCGCGTACACGATGGGCTCGATCATGGTCACGGACGATGGATTGGTCTCGATCGGGATCGGCGGCCCCGGTGCTGCGGCCTTCCGCTCTACCGATAACGGCGAGCATTGGGAGCGCATGTTCGACGTCTCCGGGATCGACGGCGATCTCATGGACGCGATCAAGACAGATGCCGGCTACGTCGCCGTAGGCAGCATCTCGGTCACCGACCCACCGCTCCGTAGCGCCGCGATGATCTGGACCTCTACTGATGCCATCTCCTGGCAAGCAGCAGGCGACCAATACGGCGTCGGCGCGTTGAGCGGCGGCTTCGTCACCTCCCTGGCGGAAAGCGGTGGCCGAATCGTGGCCGTCGGCTCGGCTTGGGAAGATGGGCCGGCTCGTGGAGCGGTGTGGACTTCATCGGATGGCGGCAGAAGCTGGATCGAGGGGAACTCCCTCGATGGCGGATACGGAACATCGGTCGTCGCATCGGCGGATGGATTCGTTGTCGGTGGCAACGCTGCCGAAGCCGGCGGCGAACCGCGCACGTGGCATTCATCGGGCGGCGAGCAATGGACGACGACGACTCTCGAGGCGCGTGGCGGCGTTCGCGGCGTGGCTGACCTGACACAAGCCCCAAACGGACTCATCGCCGTGGGCGATCCAACGGACCACGCCGCAGCCTGGACGTCGGCAGATGGACGCGCCTGGTCGCGATTGCCGGATCTGCCGACGCAGGGTCGCTCGGCAGCGATGGCCGTCGCCGCATCGGCCAGCCTCGTCCTTGCAGCCGGCACGATCGAGCCCGATGCCGCTCCGCGTCAACCGGTCGTCTGGCGGCTGTCCACCGGCGGGATGCAGTCGCCCGCGCCCGCCGCCACGTCCACACCCGCGTCGCCAACATCTTCTCCAACGTCTATCCGCGTTTCGTGGGACGACGAAGCGGCCTCCCTGGATCTCGCACATGTGTTTGGGATCGTCGCGGACGGCGGCCGGATCTACGCGCTCGGCAATGAGGGCCGGCAGGACGCGGTGGTGCTGTCCTCTGATGACGGGCTTACCTGGCAGAAAGCAGAGCTGCCGTTTCCAGCGACCTGGAATCCGGAGCCGTACGTCGATCACTTCGCTCGGCATCTTGTGAGCATTGACGGGCGACTCGTGGCCTTCGGCACCGTTGGGCAGCTGGACTTCCTGAACGTCGTCGTATGGGAATCGGCAGACGGAGGGACGACGTGGTCGGAAGTGCCGACCGGCGACTTCATGACCGATGCGTTCAACGTCGTCGACGCCACTGCCGGCCCCGCAGGGCTCGTCGTTGCGAGCAACGGCTTTGCCATGGCCACGGGGAGCGTCTGGCACTCGATAGACGGCCGAGCGACATGGAATGAGGTCCGACCAGGCGAATTGCTCAACCTGCGCGCCGTCGTCGGTACCTCGACGGGCTACGTGCTGGTTGGCAGTCAATGTGGTGATTCAACGTGCGCCGCGCCCCATCCGAGAATCTGGACCTCCACGGACGGGCAGTCTTGGGCTTCTGCACCCGTCGAAGGTGACGATTCCGTCGGGGCAATTGACCATGTGGCCATCAGCGGAACCGGGGTATACGCCGCCGTCGGGTCGCTCGAGGACCGCTACGTCGCATGGACCTCGGCCGATGGGGATTCGTGGACCCTATCGGCAGACCTTGGATCGGTGGGCCCACTCATGGACTACGCAGGACTGTGGCTCACCGGACTGTCCGACGGCATCGTCGCCATCACACGATCGGGAACCAACTATGTGACGTGGACCAGTTCCGACGGCAACACCTGGACGGCACAAGAGACCCCGCTTCCCGCACTCTATGGCGCGCCCGTGCAGAGCCTTATCCGGGGGATCGCTCGCCTTGGCGATCGGCTCGTCCTCGCTGGACCGGAGTTCCCGACCGCCGCGAGCAACACATTCAGCTGGGCTGGAACCATCGAGCGCTGAACGCGCAGACCGTATCATCGGCGGGTGACTGCGCCTTCCACCGCCCGGACCGTAAGAGCCCCGCGAGGAACCGAGCTCAGCTGCAAGGGCTGGGGCCAGGAAGCGGTGCTGCGGATGCTGATGAACAACCTCGATCCGGAGGTCGCCGAGGATCCCGAGCATCTCATCGTCTACGGCGGCACCGGCCGCGCGGCACGCAGCTGGGAAGCCTTCGATGCCATCGTCCGCGAGCTGAAGAACCTCGAGAACGACGAGACGCTCCTCGTCGCCAGCGGCAAGCCGGTCGGCGTCTTCCGCACGACGGCCGAGGCGCCTCGGGTCCTCATCGCCAACGCCAACCTCGTGCCGCACTGGGCGACCTGGGAGCAGTTCCGCGAGCTCGAGCGCGCCGGCCTGACGATGTACGGCCAGATGACCGCCGGCTCGTGGATCTACATCGCCACCCAGGGGATCATCCAGGGCACCTACGAGACGTTCGCCGAGTGCGCCCGCCAGCACTTCGACGGCAGCCTGGCCGGCCGCTCCCTCCTCACCGCGGGACTGGGCGGCATGGGCGGCGCGCAGCCGCTGGCAGCGACGATGAACGGCGGCGCGGTGCTCGTCATCGAGGTCGACCCGGCCCGCGCACAACGCCGCCTCGACGCTGGTTATGTCGACGAGCTGACGAACGACCTCGACGACGCGATCGCCAGGGTCGAGGCCTGGAAGTCGGAGGGCACGGCGCGCTCGATCGCCCTCATCGGCAACGCGGCCGACATCGAGCCCGAGCTCGTGCTTCGCGGCTGGAAGCCCGACGTCGTCACGGACCAGACGTCCGCCCACGATCCGCTGGGCGGGTACGTCCCGGGAGGCATCGGCCTGGATGAGGCGCTCGAGCTGCGCGAGCGCGATCCCGACGAATACACGAGACGCTCCATGGAAAGCATCGCGGCGCACGTGCGGGCGATGCTCGAGTTCCATCGGTCTGGTTCGGTCGTCTTCGACTACGGCAACAACATCCGCCAGCACGCCGCGGAGGCGGGCGTGACCGATGCCTTCGCCTTCCCCGGCTTCGTGCCGGCCTTCATCCGGCCGCTCTTCTGCGAGGGGAAAGGGCCCTTTCGCTGGGCCGCCCTCTCGGGTGAGCCCGATGACATCCTGAAGACTGACCGCCGCCTGACCGAGCTCTTCCCCGAGAACGCGTCGCTGCACCGGTGGCTGCGCCTGGCCGAGGAGAAGGTGCCGTTCCAGGGCCTGCCGGCCCGCATCTGCTGGCTCGGCTACGGCGAGCGGGCCAAGGCCGGCCTCGCGATCAACGAGATGGTGCGATCGGGGGAGCTGGCCGCGCCGATCGTCATCGGGCGCGACCACCTGGACGCGGGCTCGGTCGCGAGCCCGTTCCGCGAGACCGAGGGCATGCGCGACGGCTCGGACGCCATCGCCGACTGGCCGATCCTCAACGCCCTCGTCAACACTGCTGCCGGCGCCACGTGGGTCAGCTTCCATCACGGCGGCGGAGTGGGGATCGGCTACTCCCTGCACGCGGGCATGGTCGTGGTCGCGGATGGGACCGATGCCGCGGCCGCCCGCCTGGAGCGCGTCCTGACCACCGACCCGGGGATGGGCGTCATCCGCCACGCCGATGCCGGGTACGACCGCGCGCTCGAGGTTGCCCGCCAGCGCGGTGTTCACCTGCCGATGGTTGCCGAGGAGTGACCGCCTTCGACCCAGAGGCGCCGCTGCCGGATGCGCCGGACCCCTGGGCGGGCTCGACGGTGCCGGCCTGGCGCGACGCCCCGCCGTACGCGATGACCGAGATGATCGCCGCGGAGCCGGCGCTTGCCGAGCGCCTGGCGCGGCGGCTGCGTGACGACCCGGCGCTGACGCGGCTGGTCGACTGGCTGCGCGAAGCGGCGTCGGCCGGCGAGCCGATCACGCTGCTCGGCTGTGGGACCTCGGAGCATGCCGCGGAGGCCATCGCGGGCCTGTGGACGGCAGCGCTGGACCTGCCCGGCGGCCGCGAGGTGCGCTACGCGCAGGCGCTCGAAGCGGTTGGGCGACCGCAGACCGACGGCGTGGTCGTCGCCGTGTCGCACGAGGGCGGCACGCGCTTCACGAACGAGGCGCTGCACATGGCCGCCGAGGCCGGCGCGCGGACGGCGCTGGTCAGCGTCAGCGACCGATCACCCGGCGCGGGGATCGCGGGCCTGACGATCGTGACCGGCGAGCAGGACCAGAGCTGGTGCCACACCGTGGGCTACCTGTCGCCGATCGTGGTGGGGGCGGCCGTGGCCGCGCGCGTGGCCGACGGCAGCGACCTGGATGGGACGGCGCTCCGCGCGCTGCTGAAGATCGCGGACGACGTGCCGGGTACTGAGGCACTCGCCGGGCGGCTGGCCGCCTGTGACGAGATCCTCGTCGTCGGGTCCGGCGCCGATCACGCCTCGGCGCGCGAGCTCGCCCTGAAGCTGTCGGAGGGCGCGCGCATCCCGACCCAAGCGCTGCATCTGGAGACGGTGCTGCACGGGCATCTCGCCGCGGCCAGCGAGCGAATGGGCCTGGTGCTGATCCTTGCGGCGGCTCGCACGCCGGTGATCGTGGCGCGCGCGAGGGACCTGCTCCGCGCTGGACTGGAGCTCGGCATGCCGGCTGGCGCCGTGATTGCCGCGGACCTCGGTGACGACGTGCCAGCCGAGCTGACCTCAGCCGGCCGACTCGCCGTACCGACGACCGGCCTCATCGAGCAGCAGGCGGCCGGCGTGCTGGCGGCGGCGGTCCCGATCCAGCTCCTCGCGGAGCGCCTCGCGCGAGCGCGGCGGGTGAACCCGGACACGCTGGCGCGTGAGGATCCGCGCCATCAGGCGGCGGGATCGGTCTAGGTCAGCCGGGCACGCGAGCTGGATATGCCGGATATCCGGGTATCCGGCTACTTCGGGGGCAACGACCGCGCGTACGTGACGCCCCGCTCCGCCCAGGCGCTCAGCTCCTCGTCGGTCGAGACGCTCTCGGCGCTCACCAGCAGCCATCCATCCATCGCACGCCCGCCCATCTCCATCCGCGCCACCCGCGGCTCCGCCAGGAGTGCCGCGGTCTCTCCGGGATCCACGCGGACGAGCACGCCGCCTTGACCGCTGGCCGCGACCGCCATGTGGCCTCCGACGAGGAACGCGAGGCCACCGAACATCCGCTGCTCGGAGATTCCGGGTTCTTCGGCGACGATGGCACGGATCCGGTTCGCGAGATCAGGATCGAACGGCATGCGCCGAGTATGACGACGCCGCGGGTCAGCCGCAGGTCAGCCGCGAGTCAGCCGTGGGTCAGCCGCGGGTCAGCCGCGCAGCAGCTCGAAGAGGCGCACGTAGAAGCGCAGGTTGTGGAGCGTCGCGTACCGTTCCGCGGTCACGTCGCCGACCTTGAAGAGATGGTGCAGGTAGGCGCGGGTCAGCCCCGCCGCACAGAACGGGCAGTCACAGCCGTCCTCGAGCGGCGCGTGCTGGATGCGGTGCTTCGGGTCGTGGATGCGCAGCGCCGAGAAGAACGGATCGCCGGGCGACGGGCGCCTTGGCGCCCAGCCCGGACGGAAGGCATACAGCCGTCCCTGTCGCGCATCGCGGGTTGGCAGCGCGCAATCGAAGATCGAATAGCCCACGGCATAGGCGCTCACCACGTGGTCCGGCCGGCCGAGCCCCAGCGCGTGCTTCGGCGCCTCGGCCGGCAGGGAACCAGCCACCCAGCCGAGGGCATCGGTCAGCAGCGTGCCGTCCTCGGCCAGCGGGAAGCCGCCGAAGCCGTAGCCATCGAAGCCGATCGCCGCCAGCGCCGAGGCGCACTGTCGCCGCAGGCCCTCGGATCGTCCGCCCTGCACCACCGCGAAGAGCAGCGGCCGCTCGTCATCGGGCATCCCCGCCACGCGACGATCGAATTCGTCCCGGCAGCGCTGCGCCCACCGCACCGTCCGTTCGACGCTGCGCTCCTGCTCGCTCTCGGGATCCTCCGGCGCGGTGCAGTCGTCGAGGCAGACGAGGACATCGGTCCCAAGCTGCATCTGGATCCCGATCACCCGCTCGGGCGTGAGGTTCCACTTCTCGCCAGTCGACGGCTCACGAAAGATCACCTCGTTGTCGCGGATCACGCCGCGCGCCGGGTCCTGCCGGATCAGGCTCCAGACCTGGAAGCCACCCGAGTCGGACAGGACCGGGCGGTCCCAGCCCATGAACCGATGCACGCCACCCGCCGCTTGCACCACCCGCGCTCCCGGCCGGCGGAGCAGGTGGAATGCATTCACGACGACCCCCTCGATGCCGATGGCCTTCAGATCTGCGGCGCTGACGCCGCGCACGCCGGCCCGGGTCGCATCGGGGAGAAACGTCGGCACGGCCCAGGTGCCGCGGCGGGTTCGAACCGGCTCAGCCACGGGCCAGTGTCAGCACGTAGACCAGCTCATTCGAGACCGATGCCTCCCTCGCCTCCTCGACGCGTCCGCCGAGCGCCTGCAGCAGCTCCTCCATCCGCCGCCGGTTGGCCTCCGCGAGGCCACGGCGACGACCGAGCGAGCGCACCGGGAAGCTGACGATCGCCGTTCGCGTGCGCAGTGCGCCCACCACGCGCTCGGCAGCGGTCGGGTCCTGGCGGTCCAGGGTCGTGACGAGCTTGAGGAGGAGCGCCAGGTCGGCGTGGGGGGTCGCCGGATCCGCGACGAGGTCCTGCTCACGGATGTCGTGCGGCTGGCCGATCAGCTCGAGGAACTCGCCGACCATGGCCAGCGCGCGACGGTCGACGTCGATGGCGGTCACGTGGACGCTGCGATCCAGCCCGTACCAGGGCAGCGCCAGCGGGCCGAGCCCGCAACCGAGGTCCACGACGCTTCGCGCGTTCGTCGCCGCGACGAGTGCCCCCAACGCTTCGAGGTCCCCGGCGCGCTCCGCGGTCGAGGCATGCGCGGCCATCGCGGCGCGGCATGCGTCGCGGAACGTGGAAGCATCCAGCGACCCGTCGTACGCGGCTCGGACCTCGTGCAGCGCCCTACGCCGGCCCTCGAATGCGCCGACCGCCTGGTGCAGGCGCCGCTTCACGCGCTTCACGGCCTCGTCCAGGTTGCCCGCGCGCGACGCCTCTTCGCGCGCGAGCCGCCGCACCAGCTCGCCATCCACGTACCGGTAGCGCCGTGAGGCGGCAACCCGTTCGGCGATCTGCTCGATCATCCGCCCATGACCCGTTGCGCGGTCTCGTACGCGGCGCGCCGGCTCAGGCCGTGGCGAGCCACGAGGAACGCGGCGATCGTGCGCACCGACCCTCCCGCCTCGGCCAGCAGCCGGGCGTCGTCATCGGCTTCCGGCGCGGCGGCGGCCCGATCGCTGCCTTCGATGAGCAGCGTGCACTCGCCGCGCACCTCGCCTTCGTCGGCCAGGTGTCGTCCCAGCTCCGACAGGCGGCCGCGCTGGTAGCGCTCGTGGGCCTTCGTGATGCTGCGGGCCAGTACGGCGTTGCGGTCCCCCAACGCTGCCCGGGCATCGGCCACGGTGGCCGCCAGGCGGTGCGGCGCCTCGAAGGCGACGAGCGTGGCTGCGTCGGCGGCCAGCTTCGCGAAGAAGGACATCCGCTTTGCGCTCGTCCGCGGGGGAAACCCGATGAACCGAAACGGCAGCGGTGGCAGCCCGCTGGCGGCCAGGGCGGTCGTGATCGCCGACGCGCCGGGAAGGCTGGTGACCGGGATGCCCGCGGCCGTCGCGGCGCGCACCAGCGTGAAGCCGGGATCGCTGAGGAGCGGCGTGCCAGCGTCGCTGACCAGGGCGACGTCGTCACCGCCCTCGAGACGGGCGATGAGCTGTGCCGTGCGAGCCTCCTCGTTGTGCTCGTGATAGCTGAGTGATCTGACGGGCAGGTCGTGCGCGCGCGCGAGTGTCGTGTAGTGGCGCGTGTCCTCGGCCGCGATCACCGCGACCGACCGCAGCACGTCGAGCGCGCGGAGCGTGATGTCGCGCGGGTTGCCGATCGGCGTCGGGACGAGGTACAGCGTGCCGCTCACGACCGTTCGTGTCTCTTTCCCACCTCGCGAGCGTAGCAGGGCCAGGGCGCGGCCCCCGGGCGCGGCCATGCGCGGCGGAGACGCGGCGGAGACGCGGCGCGCCACGTTTGCACGTCGTGCACGTATCCGCCACCGACGGGGCTCCGGGAGCCGTTCGCTCCCCGAACGTT
>DAINOY010000041.1:0-9474 GCA_036743735.1 Chloroflexota bacterium | reverse complement strand
CGGCCCCCGCCTCGGCTTCGGATCGGCGGTGGAGTACGCGACGTCACCCTCGACCGCGAAGACGATCGGGACGAGGTGGGGCTGCCCATCGGGCCGGACGGTGGCGAGGTAGCCGACCCGCGATCCCGCAAGGCGGCGACGAGCCTCCGCTTCCGGCAGGCGCATCGGTCCTTACGAGAGCTTGAGCCGGGGAATCACCTGCTCGCCGAAGGTCGCGATGAAGGCCTCCTGGTTGCGCCCCACGTTGTGCAGGTAGATCTCGTCGAAGCCCATCTCGACGAAGTTCTGGAGCTGCGCTGCGTGCTCCTCGAGGTCCGCGCTGATGAGCATCCGGTTCTTGAAGTTCTCGAGCCGCACGAGCTTGGCGATGTTCGCGAAGTCCTCGGGATTCTTGATGTCCTGCTTCGGGAACGGCATGCCGCCGTTGGGCCACTCGCGGACCGCCTGCTCCTCCGCCTCGGCCTGGGTCGGGGCCCAGCTGACGTGGACCTGGAGCTGCGTGCGCATGGCCGATGCGTCCTTGCCGGCCTCGGCCGCGCCCTCGCGGAACTTGTCCCACAACATGCCGATCTTCTCGTCGGCGGCACCCACGGTGATGATCCCGTCGGCGTACTTGCCGGTCCGCTTCGCGTTCACCGGGCCGGCCGTGGCGACGTAGATCGGCACCGGCTGCTCGGGACGCGTATAGAGGCGCGCCGACTCGAGGGTGAAGTACTCGCCGTCGTGCTTGACGACCTTGCCGGAGAAGAGCTTGTTGATGACCTCGATGGCCTCGAACATCATCGCGCTACGGATGCCGATCTCCGGCCATTCACCACCGATGACGTGCTCGTTGAGCGCCTCGCCCGCGCCCAGCCCGAGCCAGAAGCGCCCCGGGTACATCGCGCCGAGCGTGGCGGCGGCGTGGGCAATGACCGCGGGATGGTAACGGAAGCCCGGGCAGGTGACCGCGGTGCCGAACGGCAGGCTGGTGCGCTGTCCGAGCGCCCCCATGAACGACCACGCGAAGGCCGACTGCCCCTGCTGCGGCGTCCAGGGATGGAAGTGCTCGCTGACCTGGAAGCCCGCCTCGAAGCCGGTCTTCTCTGCCTGTTCCGCCCAGTCGAGCAGGTCGGTCGGGTGGAACTGCTCGAGCATTGCCGCGTAGCCGATCTTCGTCATGCCGTGTCGTCTGCTCCTGCGATCGTTCGTGAACCGCGAAGCGTAGCGAAGAACAGCTGTCACCGTGCTCGTGGACGCGCGAGGGGTCGTCGCCGAACGGCCCTGGTCGCAGGCCGCGATCATCGGCGTCGACGACGGCGACAACCAGTTCGCGGCTCAGTCCGGCTTCGCGTCCGGCCGGCGGCTCGTCGCCCGGACCGAGCTCGGGTGCGTTGGATGTCCGCCCGTGGATTTCTCGTGGGTATCGACCGATGGGGCCGCCACGTGGCATCGCGCTGCGGAGGTCGGCAGCGAGCCGCCCTACGGGATCATGGCCGGTGACGGATCGCGGCTGGTGATCCTGGCGACGAAGCCAGCGTGGACCCCGATCGGGGACGATCCCGAGCCATACCCGGGGCTCAGCCTCGGATGGGTTTCGACCGATGCCACGACCTGGGCGCCTCTGACCCTGTCGCGGCCCATGATCGACCCGCTCGAGCGCTGGTGGGTCGTCCCCGACGGGGTGCTCTTCGCCGGCGCCCAGTCGTTCTGGTTCGGCACGCCGGTCACCGCACCGTAGGTCGACCTCAGACTGCGCTACAGGCCCTCGCCCCCGAACGGGCCGGTATGCCGCTCCTCGTGCGACGGGCCGCCAACGGACGCGCGACCGGGGCCGGGGAGCTGCCCGCCGTCGTCGAGCCAGCTGGTGAGCCGCTCGATCGCGGCGTCGGCGCGCTCCGGTGACAGTCCCTCGTCGACGGCCGCGTCGAGGTCCGCCCGGACGGCTGCCAGCACGGCAGCCTTCACGCCGTCGTACGCGACGTTCAGCTGCTCGGCGAGCGCCTGCAGCGACCCGGCGTCACGCACCTGGCCGATCAGCTCGGCGCTGTCGATCCCGAGCGCGTCGGCCGCCGCCTCGAAGACGTCCGCGCCGAAGACGCTACGCGCCACGCCGTGGTGGAAGCCGCGAGCCCAGCCGATGCCGAGGAGGCCGCAGCCATGGCCCTCGGCCGCGTCGATCCGCTCGCGCAGCGCCGCAGCGCGGTCGTCGCTGAGGTCGCCGGCGGCAACGGCCGCGTCGATCGCCGCGTTGGCGGCCGCCTTGCCGGCCTCCAGGACACCGTCGCGGGTCGTCCCGAGCTCGGCGGCGAAGGCATCCATGAACGTGTCGCAGTACCCGGCGTCCGCCGCGCTCGGGTCGGTGACATCGCTGTCGTCCGACGCGAGCACGGTGGTGATCAGGGTGCCGCCGATGAGCGCCGAAAGGATGAGAGCGCCGGCCGCGCCCAGGAGCTTCGGGAGTCGCATGGAGGTGTCCTCGTGGTCGGGTTTCGGCCGAGATGATCACCCCGGACCGATGAAGATGGCGCCAAGATGGATGGCATCGGTCTTCACATCGTCTGAATGCGCAGTGCGTAGGATGCGGCCATGCGTGCCCGGATCCTGGTCGTGGAGGACGAACCGCAGCTGCGCGGCATCCTGCGGCTGTACCTCGAGCGCGAGGGACACCACGTGACCGAGGTCGGCGACGGCCCATCCGCCCTCGCCGCGTTCGATGCCCAGCCGTTCGACCTCGTCGTCCTCGACCTCATGCTGCCCGGGATGCAGGGGGAGACGGTGCTCGATGCGCTGCGTGGCGGCACCGGCGTGCCGGTGCTCATCACCTCCGCCAAGCGCAGCGATGCCGATCGGATCGCCGGCCTCCGCGCCGGGGCGGACGACTACCTCGGCAAGCCCTTCAATCCGCATGAGCTGACGGCTCGCGTGGCTGCCATCCTGCGTCGCAGCCGCGGCACGGCCGCGGACGGTCCGGCGCCGATCCTCAGCCTGGCCGATGGACGGCTCGTCCTCGATCCCGAGTCGCGCCGCTACACGCTCGGAGACGGCAGCGGCGGTCGGCTCACTCCTGGGGAATCCGCGCTGCTCGTCGCGCTGGCGACGCGTCCGAGCGTGGTCTTCGAACGGCAGCATCTGCTCAGCCTCATCGCGCGGCGTCCCGAGGAGGTGTACGAGCGGGTGGTGGACGTCCACGTCGCGAACCTCCGCCGCAAGCTCGGCGACGACGCCGGTGATCCGTGGCTCATCGAGACGGTGCCGTCACGCGGCTACCGCCTGGTGGCGGCGGTGGACCCGGGTCCGTGATCCGGGGGCGACCGCTCGGCATCCGGCTCGCGGTCCTGCTCGCCGGCGTGCTGGTCGTCGTGCTCCTCGCCGCGGGCTGGGTCGTGAACCGTGCGGCCAGCAGATCGCTCGGCGAGACGCTCCGCCCGCGCGACGAGCAACGCCTCGAGCTGGCCGTGGCGATCGTCGAGGATGCGCTGGCTCGCGGCGCCGAGGGCCGTGGTCTCGACCTGCTGCTTGGCCGGATCGCGCAGCAGAGCGGCGGCGAAATCCGCCTGCTCGACAGCGCTGGCAACGTGACGGGCCACGCCGGCCACCTTCCGCCGAGCACCGCCGACACGCAGCGCTTCACACGCGCGATAGCGACGCCGGCCGGCGGCGGCACGTTCGAGCTCGCCGTCCCGAGCCCGGAGGTGCCATTCCTGCGCACCTTCAACACCGTCCTGCTCCTGACCGGCGGCATCTCGGTCCTGGCGCTGCTGGGCGCCGCCGCGCTCCTGGCCGGCCGGCTGACCCGGCCGTTGCGCGAGGTGGCCGCCGCGGCGCGGCGTCTCGGCGCGGGCGACCTGCGCGCTCGCGCGCCGAGCGGCCCCGATGCCGAGTCGGCCGAGCTGGCGGCGTCGTTCAACGAGATGGCCGATCGCCTCGAGCGCTCCGAGGAGCTGCGGCGCCGGGCGACGAGCGACATGGCGCACGACCTGGCCACCCCTGCCACGCTGCTCGAGTCGCAGCTGCAGGCCATGGTCGACGGGATCGTGCCGGCCGATCGCGAGGGGCTCGAGCGCGCCCGCAGCGCGGCGGTGGCCCTGAACGGCGTCATCGTCCAGCTCGGCGACCTGATCGACGCGGAGTCCGCGGCGCTGGACCGGCGCCTGGGCGTGGTCGAGGTCGCCGAGCTGCTGCACGACGTCGAGGCTGCGCTCGGGGCGCTGGCGTCGGAGCGATCGGTGCGGCTCGAGATCCACGTCGAGTCGCCGGCGACGGTGACGCTCGATCGGGCGCAGGTCGCGCGCGCGCTGCGCAACGTCGTGACCAACGCGATCCAGCACACGCCCCCCGCGGGCGCCGTCCAGGTGGTTGCCACCGGTCGCCAGGTCCGGGTCATCGACCAGGGTCCCGGGATCGCGGCCGCGGACCAGCCGCACGTCTTCGAGCGCTTCTACCGCGCCGACCGCGCCAGGCGACGCGGGAACGCTGAGCGGTCGGGCAGCGGCATCGGGCTCACGATCGCGCGTGACCTGCTGGCGGCGAACGGCGGACGGATCGAGATCGAGCGAACGGGACCCGAAGGCACCACGTTCCTGGTGACGCTGCCCGGCTGAGGGCCTCAGGCGGGTGCCGCCGCGCGATCCACGACGCGCCCGTCTGAGAGCTCGATCACCTCGTCGGCCAGGACGACGAGCGCTGGATCGTGGGTCGCGACGATCGCCGTCATCCGTTCCGCGCGCGCCACGTCGCTGATGAGGCGCATGATCGCCCGCCCGGTCTGCGAGTCGAGATGGCCCGTCGGCTCGTCGGCGATGAGCAGCTCGGGCCGGTTCGCGAGGGCGCGGGCGATGGCGACCCGTTGCTGCTCGCCGCCCGAGAGCTCGTGCGGTCGATGCCTGGCACGCTCGGCGAGGCCGACCAAGTCGAGGAGCTCGGCCGCCCGTTCGCGACGAACCGATGGCTCGGTCCGCAGCATGCGCATCGGCACCTCGACGTTCTCGGTCGCGGTCAGGATCGGCAGCAATCCGAAGGCCTGGAAGACGAAGCCGATCCTTCGGCGCCGCATGCGCACCAGGGCGGTCTCATCCAGGCGACCGAGGTCGTCCCCGTCGAGCTCGACTCGGCCGCGTGTGGGGCGGTCCAGGCCTCCGATCAGGTTGAGCAGCGTGGTCTTTCCGGATCCAGAGCGCCCGATGATGGCCACGACGGTGCCGCGTGGGATCTCGAGGTCGACACCGCGCACTGCGCGCACCACGTTCCCGGCGAGGACGAAGTCACGCTCGAGGCCTTGGGTGCGCACGAGGAGCTGGGTCATCGGTCCGTACCGTGCTGGTCGTCGTGGCGGTCCGGCCAGACGCCGATGTGGTCCGACTCGAGGCGGAGCAGCACCCGGCGCTCGAGCCCGAGTGCCTCGACGTGCTCGCGCGGGAGCTGGAGCCGGCCCGCGCGATCCAGGACCGCGTACTCCTCGGCGGTGAGCTCTGGAGAGCCGTCGGTCGAGCGGCGCAGGGTCTCCGTCGAGGTGCGACCGTCGCGGATCGCGACCGTGCGCCGGACCTGGCCCGCGACGAGCGGGTCGTGGGTGACCACCACGATCGTGACCCCCAGGTCCTGGTTGAGAGCGCGCAGGAGGTCGAAGACCTCGCGGGCGGTCGACGTGTCGAGCTCACCGGTCGGCTCGTCGGCGAGGAGCACGGCCGGCCGGTTGGCGAGCGCGACCGCCACGGAGACGCGCTGCTGCTCGCCGCCGCTGAGCCGGTCGGGTCGGTGCGCGTGTCGGTCGCCGAGGCCGACGCGCTCCAGCAGCTCGGCAGCTCGCCGGCGGCGTTCCGGCCCCGGAACCCCGTCCAGCAGCATCGGAAGCTCCACGTTTTCCTGGGCGCTGAGGTAGGGCAGAAGGTTGGCGGCGGTCTGCTGGCGGACCGAGCCGATGACGTGACGGCGGTACATCGTTCGCCGCGCTGCGCGGAGCGAGCCAAGGTCGTGTCCGGCCACGGTCGCGCGGCCCGCTGAGGGCTCATCCAGGCCGGCCAGGATGTTGAGGAGCGTGCTCTTGCCGCTCCCGGACGCGCCGACGATGGCGATGAACTCGCCCGCCGCCACGTGGAGATCGAGGCCCTGGAGCGCGACCACCTCGAGATCGGCGACCTTGTAGATCTTCACGAGGTTGTCACAGTCGATGGCGGCGGGGGCCGGCGCCGTGCCGAGCCTCGGATCGGGTGCGGCGTGCCTGTCTCCCGCCAGCGTGGCCCCCGGCCCTGTGCCGCCGGACGGCGTGCCGCCGGGCCGCGTGCCGCCGGGCGGAAGGTCGACGATCTCGGCGTCGTCCACGGGTCGCATGCGATCAGTGTCGGTCATGTCTCGCCCAGCCGGAGCGCGCGCGCGGGATCGACGGCGCGGGCGCTCATGGCGGCCACCAGCGTGACGAGGAGCATGACGCCGGCGAAGCCCAGCCCGAGCGCCACCAGGAGCGTCCACGGGACTGCCAGCGCGATCGGCTGCGTGGTCCCGACGAAGGATGCCAGGTCGAGGCCGGGGCCGATGAGGGCGACGAGCCCGAGCCCCAGCGCGCTGCCGGCGGCGACGCCGATCAGCGGCATGGGCAGCTGCTCGAGGGCGACGAGTCCGAACGCCTCGCGACGGCCGAGGCCCATCGTCCGCAGGTGGGCGAGGTCGCGCTCGCGCGCCTGCCGTCCGAGCAACAGGCCGATGACCACCGCGAGCGTGACATAGGCCGCCGCGACGGCGAGGCTGATGGCGTAGGCACTCACCACCGCGACCGAGAACGGTGCCTCGCGCACTTCGGCCAGCGTTTCGTCTCGAGCCAGCACCACCGATACGGCGCCGGCATCGAGCGCCCGGTCGCGAATCTCCCCGGAGAGGCCCGGCCGCCCGCGGACGAGGAGCTGCGTCGGCGCGAGCGTCCGTTCGAGGCGTGCCTCCAGGGCGGGGAGCGCCACGACCACGAACGCGTCGCCGGCGGCGACCGCCGGCCAGCTGCCGCGCCGCTCGACCGCCAGCATCTCGACCCGCTGCCCGCCGATGACGACGGAAAACCGCTCGCCGCCTTGGATCGGCGTCTCGGGGCCGAGCCGGGAGGAGATGAGCGCCGGCAGGGGTACCCCCGGCTCGAAGGCGGCGTGCAGCTCCGCGCGCAGCGGCTCGGTCGTCACCGCCTCGAGGTCGTCGACCTCGGTGGCGAGGAGCTGCGCAGAGGCACCGCCGCGCCGGGTGGCGGTGATGATCGGGGCATCGGGCAGGACCCAGGTCGCTGCCGCCGCCTCGACCCCCGGCAGGTCGGCGATCCCAAGCCGGGACGGATTGGGCCCGGTGACCGCCTCGACCCGGTAATCCGCGCCGACCTCCTCGAGCGCCGCCAGCGCCTGCCCGGCTCCGATCGACACCGCCAGCGCGAGGCCGAAGACGCCCAGCGCTGTCGCGAGCAGCAGGGCAACCACCGGCAGGTGCTGGCGCTGGCCGGTCCCGGCCCGCCGGAGCCCGAACGCCGCGGTCAGCCCCCGCCCACGCCCCGCGGCAGCGGCGAGGGCGAGCAGCGGGAGCGGGTAGAGGCGCAGGACGACGAGGGCCATGGCCAGCGCTGCGAGCAGGGGGACCGCGGCCAGGAACGGGTCGACGCCGGTGCCCGGCGAGGCCGCCAGCCCGCGGCTGCGGAGCAGGTAGATGCCGAGGCCGGCGAGGAGCACGGTGGTCAGCTCCGCCACGAGCCGTCGGCGGCTCGGGGCCTGCGAGCTCGTCTCGGGCGCGGCCTGCCGCCGCCGCAGGTCGCCAAGGGACACCGCCGCCGCGCCGACGATCGCGGTCGCGGCGATGCCGGCGACGAGCGAGGCGGCCGCCAGTGATGTTCGGTCGTCACCGCCCGGGAGGAGCACCGCCGCCACCAGGAACCCGCACAGCGCCGAGCCGCCGCCGAGGCTGAGGGCCTCCACGGCCGCCGGCAGCAGCACCTGGATCGCGGACGCGCCCCGCTGCCGGTCGAGCTGGCGGGCCGCGCGTCGCCGGGCGGCGAGCATGAGCGCCAGGAGGACCAGAGTGACGAAGGCGACCCCTGCCAGGCTCGCCAGGGCGACGCTGAGCAGGCGGCCGGTCGCAGCATGCGACTCGATGAACCGTTCCAGGACCGGCCCCAGGCCGCTGCGGGCGGTGGTCGTCGAGAACAGCGTGTCGGGAAGGGCTCGGTACGCGACCGGCAGGGAATCGAACGCTGCAGCCAATCGAGGCGCCTCGGCGGCGGTCACACCCACGAGGTCGAGCGGGTAGAGGGCGGTGGCGGTGACCTGCAGCCCGCTGGCGGCCAGTGCGGCGAGCCCGTGGCTGTCGGCCGCGACGGTGGCGAAGAGCGTCTGGCTCTCACCCATGTCGAAGGTCGACGGAGAGAGGAGTTGAGCACGCCCCGCCCAGTACGGCGCGTCAGCGTCGAGCGGCTCGAAGATGCCGACGAGCGCCAGCGTCGTGGTGATCGACTCGTCGTAGGCCGCAGGCCCGGCGTTGGGGTCCGGTGCGACGGTGAGGTGGTTCCCGAGGCCGGCATCGAGAGCGGCCGCCGCCTGGCTCGACATGGCGACCTCGACGGTGAGCAGTTGCCGTTCATCGCTGACCTTGCCGAAGCGGGCACCGGCCGGAAGCCGCCCGGCGACGAGCTTCACCTCCGTCTCCAGGCCCGGCTGAGCCCGGACGGTGACGAAGGCGCCGGCTGCCGGAGGGCCGGCGTCCGCACCGACGATGAAGCGGCGTGCATCCAGGGTGACCCTCGGCTCGGCGGCCAGCCGACGGACTTCCGGCGGCCCATCGTCGATCAGAGCGGCGGCTCGAGCGGTCTCGGTCTCGAGGAAGCCGTCGCCGGCGCCGGACGCCACCCGAGTGGTGGTGATCCGCAGGGTACGGGCAGCATCGTCCGCCCTCGCCACGTCGACCTGGAGCGCCTCGTCGGCGACTCGTGTCGCGAGGCGTGGAACGGCCGCAGCGAGTGCCGCGGTGACGGCGATCGTGACGACGAGGACGGCGAGGGCCAGGCGGTCGACGCGCCAGCGGCGAGCGGCGTGCCGCAGCGCGCCGAGCTGGGCATGGGCGAGCACGGCTCAGTCCTCCCCGATCCGCAGTGCCGCGCCCAGGCCGACCCGCCGCAGGAGCAGGACGATGATCGTCAGCGCGAGGGCCAGCGCCGCGACGGTCACGAGCTCGAAGACCGCCACCTGGCTCCAGGGCATGGCGATCCGCAGCGTGGGGAACGGAGCGGCGGCGTCGGGCGTGAGCGCGACGAAGGGCACCACGGCGCGGGTGATCAGGAGGCCCAGGGCCGTGCCGATGCCGAGACTGAGCACGACGATCGTGACGTTCTCGATCGCGAGCCACGCCGCCAGCTGCCGCGTCGAGAGGCCAAGAGCGCGAAGGACCGCGAACTCGGAGAGCCGCTCGCGGGCGGCCATCGCCGTCGAGGCCACGAACCCGACGACGGCGAATGCCGCGGCGGCGAGGACCCCCATGATC
>DAINOY010000040.1:0-9585 GCA_036743735.1 Chloroflexota bacterium | reverse complement strand
CAGCTGGGTGGTTCAGGCGACGCAGAATAGTGAGAATCCGCGCGCGTTGATGCACCCAGTTGAATCAGCTCCGGAGCTGAGGTCATGCCCGAACCCAGAGCAGCGCGTCGCCGCCAATCGGCTGACCCGAGCGAATGCGGGCCCATGCCGTGCGTGACGAGACCGGCAGCGCGCTTGCGATCAGCTCCTCGTAGGGTGCGACGATGCGCCGCATCGCGGCGGTATCGGGTAGCGCAAGGATGAACCGGACCGTCATGCCCATTCGTTCCGAGAGCTCGCTCCGTTTGAGCTGGCCTGCACGGAGCTGAGCCTGCAAGTCGCGCAGCCATCGCTCGATCTCAATGGCCACGATTTCCGACGGCTGCATGAGCACCAGGTCGATGGCTCGCCGGTCGCCACCTGTGCCAACCGGCACCTCGAGCCGCGTCAGCCAGGGTGGCGCGGCTGCGCGTTCGATCACCTGCGCCACGCCGAGCTGCCCGGAGTCGCGGAGACTCAGGCCATTGCCCGGGGCGACGCGCAGCACGAGCCGGTGTCCGCAAGCGCGTGCGATGGCATCGGCCACATCCATGCGCAGCGTCGATGAGCCATTCAGCAGACGGCAGATGCTGGTCTGGCTCACCGAGAGTTTTCGGGCAAGGTCTCGCTGTGTAACGCCGGCGGCGGCGCAGGCCATCGTCAACTCGCGTGCGATTGCCCGCTCGCGTTCGGCTTTCGTCATCCCGCAAGGATGCCGGGCGGCGCTTACCGGGCCGTTACCTCCAACTTAGATATGCCGACCGATGGGTTCCACGCAACGCGCCACGTTGAATCAACTGGGTGACTCAAATCGCGCGACGCCGACGCCAGCGGTGCGCCGTGATTCAGCTGGGTGGCTCAGGCGACGCGGAACAGGGCCGATCCGCGCGCGTTGATGCACCCAGTTGAATCAGCTCGGATCAGCTCGAGCCGAGGAGAACGCTGGACCGGATCTCAGCTCGAGCCGAGGGTCAGCGAAACGCTGGTTCCTCCGCTACCGCTATCCGGACCGATGGTCAGGGCGCCAGAGGTCCCGCTGCCGTCCTCGTTCCCGAAGACCCAGCCGTAGGTGCCCTGGATGCTCGTCGTCTGCAGCACGTTGAGTCCCATGCTCGAGAGCTGGCCGTCGTAGTAGGACTTCACCGACTCGACGTCGTCACTGCTGAGCCAGTTGACGATGACGCCGCCATCGGCGTTGAAGCGCGCCTGCTCGTCGCCGTTCGGCGGAGCAAGCTCATCGGCCAGCGCGCCGAGGTCGCCACCGCCGCCTCCGCCGCCGGTGTCAGGGGTGTCCTCGGTGGCGGTTGGGTTCGACGCTTCGTCAACGGTCGCGCTGCTGGACTCGGTGGAGTCGTCGCCGCCCCCACCGTCAGTGCTGCTGGGAGCGTTGCATGCGGCCAGGAGCAGGATGAGCGCAACGGCGATCACGGGGACGCGGGCACTGCGCATTGCAGAGGCCTCCGTGCCCGACCTCTCGGTCGGACGACGAGCAAGCGCTCGACGCCAGGGCGGGCTGGCGGCACACTGGCACTCGCCGACCGCATCCGTCAAGGGCCGAACCGCACGAGACGCGCCCGCGCATGGCGTCACCGCGGCCGAGGCGGCTCCGGCACAATCGGCCCAGTCATGGATCACTCTGAGCTGGCCATCAGCGTCGCACCGGAGGTCGGTCCCGGCCACCTCTGCCTGGTCGGCGCCGGCGAGTACCTGGAGCCGATGGCACCGGTCGATCGGGAGCTCCTGCGCCTGACACCCGCGGCCCGGGAGGGCCGCAGACCGCGCGTCGTCTGCCTGCCGACGGCCGCGGGAACCGAGGGGGAGCGGGTCGTCGGTCGCTGGATGGAGATGGGCGAGCGGCATTTCAGCGCGCTGGGCGCCGATGCGGAAGGTCTGAGGATCATCGATCGTGCCGGCGCGGACGACGCCGGCATGGCGAGCGTGATCAGCGGTGCAGATCTCGTGTACCTCTCCGGCGGCAAGCCGCCGTACCTCCTCGACGCCCTGCGCGGCACGCGGGCGTGGACGGCGACGCTCAATATGCTTGGGCGCGGCGGGGTGCTCGCCGGCTGCAGCGCCGGGGCGATGATCATGGGCGCCTGGATCCCGAACTGGCCGGCGCTCACGTCGCGCCGATCGGCGTTCGGCCTGGTCCCGGATGCCCTGGTCCTGCCGCACTTCGACGAGATGTTCGGCCGGCTGGCGGGCATGACCCAGCTGCGGCGGCCGAAGGGCAGCTTCCTGCTGGGCATCGACGGCATGACCGGTCTGCTGGTGGGGGCCGATGGGTGGCGCGTTCTCGGGGCGCGGCGGGTCGTCGTCGACGACGGCGAGACCAGCACGGAGCTCCGCGCGAACCGCCGCGACCTGCGACGATGACCGATGACGTGACGACTCCCGCGCCCTCCTCTGCGGACATCGCGCGCTGGCGCGCCAACCTCAAGGGCGAGACCGACGGCGCCTACCTCTATCGCGCCATGGCCGGCAACGCCGGCGACGAACGGCTCGCCGATCTCTACGGGCGCATGGCGGCCGCCGAGGAGCGTCACGCGGGCCTGTGGCGCGACCGGCTGCGCGACGCCGGGATGGCGGCACGGACGTCGCCGACGTGGCGCGCTCGGGTCCTGGGCTTCGTGGCTCGGCGCTTCGGAGCGTCGCTCGTGGCACCGGTGCTCGCCAGCCAGGAGCGCGAGGGCCGGACGATGTACGACGACCAGCCGGAGGCCGTCGGCACGTCGCTGCCCGAGGACGAGCGGTCGCACGCGCGGCTGCTGCACTCGGTGACCGGCGGTGCCAGCGGGGCGACGCTTGCGCGCTTCGAGGGGCGGCACCGCCAGATCGGCGGGAATGCACTGCGGGCCGCGGTCCTCGGCGCGAACGATGGCCTCGTGTCGAACTTCAGCCTGGTGATGGGCGTTGCTGGCGCGAGCTCGGGCGGCGCGCCGGTGCTCGTCGCCGGACTCGCCGGGCTCCTCGCCGGATCGCTCTCCATGGCGTTGGGCGAGTGGTTGAGCGTGCAGAGTGCCCGCGAGCTCTACGCCAACCAGATCGCCACCGAGGCGCTCGAGCTCGAGGCATTCCCCGAGGAGGAAGAGGAGGAGCTGCGCCTCATCTACGAGGCGAAGGGCCTGGACGCCGAGGACGCCCGGCGGCTGGCGCATCGGATCATCACCGGCGACCCGGCCGTCGCGCTCGACACGATGGCACGCGAGGAGCTCGGGATCGACCCGGACGACCTCGGCGGCTCGGCCTGGGTTGCGGCGATCACGTCGTTCGTGCTGTTCGCGGCCGGAGCGATCGTGCCGGTGGTGCCGTTCCTCATCGGTTCGGGGACGTCGGCGATCGTGGCAGCCGCGATCATGTCGGGGCTCGCGCTGTTCGGACTTGGGGCCGCGATCACGCTGATGACCGGCCAGCACGCGTGGAGATCGGGCCTGCGCCAGGTGGCCTTCGGCCTTGCCGCCGCCGCCATCACGTTCGGGATCGGGACGCTGCTCGGGACGGTCGTCGGCTGAGCGCCGGCGCTCGGACGGGCGCGGCTAGAATCGGGCCATGGCAGCAACGCCGGGCAGCACGACGACCTCCGCTGGTGAGACTGCCGCCGAGCGCACGACCGACGCTGTCGCCGAGTACCTGATGACGATCCGGTACATGACCGGTGAGGGCCAGCCGGTCATCGCCGCGCGGCTCGCCGAGCGGATGGGTGTCAGCGCCGCCACGGTGTCGGAGATGGTGACGCGCCTGGTGCGCGAGGGCTATCTCACCGTCGACGAGCCGGTGCGCTCGCTGAACCTCACCGATCGCGGCCGAACCGCCGCTGAGCGGACCTTCCGCCGCCACGCGCTGGCGGAGTGGCTGCTGACCGAGGTGATCGGCCTCGGATGGGCCGAGGCGGACGAAGAGGCGCATCACCTCCAGCACGCGATCAGCGAGCGGGTCACCGATCGCATCGACGCGCTGCTCGGCATGCCGCCCACCTGCCCGCACGGAAACCCGATCCCGCGCCGCGGCGTGACGCCGGATCGCCCCGCCGGCATCCCGCTCTCCGAGGCGCAGGCGGGGCACGACATCACGATCCTGCGCGTGACCGAGGAGGCGGAGGAAGACGCGCGGCTGCTCACCTTTCTCGAGGAGAACGGCGTGCGGCCGGGCAACGTGTTCGGCGTCGTCGAGGTGGCCGACCATATCGGCACCATGACCCTGGCGCGCGAGGGGCGCGAGGTCACGATCGGGCTCGCCGCCGCGGCGAAGCTGCGCATCCTCGATGGACGGGCGAATCCGGCCCTCTTCCACCGGGTCCCTGAGCACGCACGGGTAGCTGCGTCGGCCTGAGGGCCGCGAGCCTGAGGAGCCCGCCGCGCATGCTAGGATGCGAGCGCAGACCCCTGAACCGTTGGAGCTGAGAACGACCCCGTGACGAAGGACCGGACCCGCCGCGGCGTGATCGCCGCCGTTGTCACCGTGCTGTGGCTGGGCTACATGGCCGTGGGGCTCGCGCTCATCGATCACTTCTTCCCGACCGTTCGCGGCGGCGGACCGGAGGGCGCAGCGGCGTTCATCGGGCTCATCTGGGGCGTCGTGACGATCGGTGTCATCATGTGGGCCGCCTCCGACTGACCTCTCCCGGCAACGCGGCGCATGCGCGCCGCACGTCCCACATCGGTCCATCTGCATGCTCACCTTCACCGATCCCGCTCTGACCGCGCGTGCCCCGACGCTCGACGACGCGCCCGACATGCTCGAGCTCATGAACGCGGCCGATCTGCTCGACTACGGCGAGGTCGACATGACGCTGCAGGACCTCGTCGACGACCTCGGAGAGGTCGACCTGGAGCGCAACGCCTGGCTCGTGCGTGAGCCGAGTGGCCGCGCGGTCGCCTACGCCGAGGTGCAGCCTCGGGCGGGGGTCCAGATGCGTATCTACCTCGTCGTCCATCCCGATCGTCGCGGGGAGGGGATCGGCGATCGGCTGTTGTCCCAGATCGAGGAGCGTGCCAACGAGCTCGTGGCGGATGCGCCCGATGGTGCCCGCGTGACGGTCGAAGGCTTCGGACCGGGCGGGCGCGAGATCGAGCGCAACCTGGCTGCCAAGCACGGCTTTCAGCATGCCCGCACGTTCTGGCGCATGGTCATCGAGATGTCCGATGCGCCACCCGCGCCGCTGCTCCCCGAGGGCGTGACGATCCGGACCTACGACCCGGCACGCGACGAGCGCGCGGTCTTCGACGCGGTGGATGACGCGTTCAGCGACCACTGGAACCACGTCCCGATGTCCTACGACGAGTGGATCGCCCGCACGCAGCGCCCCGACTTCGATCCGACGCTCTGGTTCGTCGCCGTCGACGGCGACGAGATCGTCGGCACCTCGCTCTGCCGCATCCAGGCGGAGATGGGCTGGATCGGGACGCTCGGCGTTCGCCGGCCGTGGCGACGTCGCGGGCTGGCCCGGGCGCTCCTGCTCCATTCCTTCGCGGCGTGGTGGCAGCGCGGCCAGCGCAAGGTTGGGCTCGGCGTCGATGCCGCCTCGCTCACCGGGGCGACGCGCCTCTACGAATCAGCGGGGATGCACGTTTCCGAGCGCTACGACATGTACGAGAAGGTCCTGCGCGAGGGCGTCGACATCGCGACCCGCGAACTCACTGAGTAGCCGCCGCGCGACGGTGATTCAGCTGGGTGGTTCAGATCGCGCCGACGAGCGCTGCCCCGCGCACCCTGATTCAGCTGGGTGACTCAGGCAGCGCTGCTGGCCGCCTGGACGCGTGATCCGATCCACCCCGTTGAATCATCGCACTATTCGACGTCGGGAGACCAGGTATCGCCGATCGGCCGCTGTCGGTCGAGCCCCGGCTCGAGGAGGCGTGCGTAGAGGCCCGGCCGCCGGTCGGCGATCGTGTCCCACTCGTGCTCGCCGGGCCGCCTCCGCACGTGCGTCGCGCGGGCGAGCGCCGCATCGATCTCACCGATGAGCAGCTCTTCCTCGGTGTCCGACGCCACCGCCAGGCGGCGCCCGTCCGGGTCGACCAGGATCGAGCGGCCGAGGAACGTCGTGCCGCGCTCCGTCCCCACGCGATCCGCAGCGAGCAGGTAGCAGTGGTTCTCGGCGGCGCGTGCCGGGGCGAAGAGATCGGGATGGAACTCGACGCCGACCGGCCAGTTCGTGGGCAGCGCGATGAGGTCAGCGCCATCGAGGGCGCAGATGCGCGCCGCCTCAGGGAAGCGCAGGTCATAGCAGATCAGGACGCCGACCCGGATACCGGCCACCTCGATCACCGCAGGCGCGTCCGGGCCGGGCGTGACGAATCGGTCCGCACCGAGGTAGGGCAGGTGGAGCTTGCGGTAGAGGTGGCGCCGGCCATCGGGCGCCAGGATGAGTGCGGTGTTGAAGAGCTCCTCGCCGACCGCTTCGAGCGTCCCGCAGATGATCGCCATGCCCGTCCGTTGCGCGAGCGCTGCGAGCCGGTCGACGGCGATGACGCCGGCGCGACGTGCGACCGCGAGTGCCTCGTCGAGCGAGTCGAAGGCATAGCCGGTGACCGATGCCTCGGGCGCCACGGCCAGCGTGGCGCCGGCCTCGTGGGCTTCGAGCGCGGCGGCCTCGATCCGCTCGAGATTGCGCTCGACCTCGCCGATCTTGGGATCGATCTGCAGCGCGGCGACGCGCGTGGCGGTCATCGGGCCCTCCGTGGTGGTGCGCGGAGCCGGTTCCGCGCGTGGGCGACATCGTACCGCGCATGCTTGCCGACCCATCGGCCCGGCGACTGCCGGAACGGCATGGTGCTGACCTCCCTTCGCTATCATGCCGCGGTGACGCGCGCAGCCGGCGAGGCTCGCCAGTGAGCGGGCCGCGCGACGACGAGCTCGAGCCGCGCCCACGACCGCCGGACGACGACGACTTCTGGTCACGCCGCGAGGCCGAAGGGCCGGGCGGGTGGCCGCGCTCTGAAGACGAGGGTTCGGGCGGATGGCCGCGCGCTGCCGACGACACCCCGGACTGGCCGCGCCCGCCCGGTGCGTGGGGCGAGGAGCCCGCCGGCTGGGGTGCGAATGCCGAGCCGTGGCAGCCGACCGACCCCTGGCAGCGCGATGAGGAGCCTCCCGCCTGGGAGCCGGAGCCCGCCTGGCCCGATGAGCCCTGGCCGGCCCAGACCACCTGGGAGCCGGAACCACCGGCCGAACCGGCAGCGTCGTGGTCCGAGCCGCAACCTGCCGGCACCTGGCCGGTCCAACCCACCTCGGACTGGGGCGCACAGGAGAGCCCGGCCGCTGAGCCAGCTCCCACATGGGCCGATGCGCCGGCCTGGCCGGCGGAGGAAGCGGCGGGCCGTGAGCGGGGCGTGGGCATCGAAGCCCCGCCGCAGCCGGAAGCGTGGCCGGACGCGGACCGCGAGCCGTCGCCTGAGCCGTGGCGCGATGCCGAACCGGCCCGCTGGGAGCCAGCGGAGGAGCGTCGCCCCGAGCCCGACGCGCCGTGGCAGCCTTCCGCCTGGCCCGAGAGCGATGGCCAGGCGGCACCGGCATTCGAGCCGTCGCGGCCGTCACTTCTTGAGCCGGAGCCGGAACCTGAGCCGGAGCCAGAGTCGGAACCGGAGCCTGAGCCAGAGCTTGAGCCGGAACCGGAACCTGAGCCGGAGCCGGAACCTGAACCAGAGCCAGAGCGAGAGCCCGAGCCCGAGCCCGAGCCGGTCCGACTCGTCGAGCCAGAGCCGGAACCCGAGGCTGCGCCATTGCCGCCGCAAGACGCGCCGGAGGCGGCCCGGGATGCCGCGCCATGGACTGCGCCATGGCTCGACCGGGAGCGAGAGGCGCGCGCTCCATTCGTCCCGCCCTATGGCGCCGACGCGCTCACGCCACCCGCAGCCGAGCTGGAGCCGCCGCGCGAGATGGCCCCCCCAGCGGCCGAACGGGATGCCGGCCTCCGCGAGGCGCCCGCCACCGCGCCGACGAGATCCGAGTCGTCAGCCACTTCCGCAACGCCGATCATCCCGCCCTTCCCGGAGGTCGCTGCCGCGGAACGGGAGCTGGTCCAGCCGCGTGCGGAGGCAGCGCGAACCGCGACGCGCGTCCGGACGCCGGAATGGCAGGGCGATCTCGCCCCGTCACCGCGGAGGCCGACCCTCGCGGAACAGGCGGTGCCCTGGCTCATCGGCGTCATCCTCCTGCTCGCGGGCATGATCATCGTGCTGATGGCGCTGATCTTCAGCAGCGACGGCGGATTCCTTGGCGGGGGGCGCGCGACGACCAGCCCATCGGCCAGCGCGACGCTTCCCGGGATCGTGCCGCTCGCCTCTCCCGGCGCGAGCGGCGGGGTCGCGACGGGCTCTGGCACGCCGCTGCCATCGGGCTCGCCGGCACCATCGGCCACACCGGGCCCGGTGTACGGCGCGCTCGAGATGTTCTACCGCGCGCGTGCCACCGCCGCCGATCCGATCTACCTGTACCGCGTCGACTTCACGACCGTCGATGCCGCGGTGGCCTGGGCGCAGGCCAGCGAGGGGATCGAGCGCTACGCCTGGGCGCCGGACGGGACGCAGGGGGCAGTGATCGTCGATCGGCGGCTCATCGCCATCACCAACCCGGACGTCGAGACGCGCCTCCTGGCCGAGGGCATCGACGCGCTGACCTTCGGTCGCGACGCGACGACGATCTACGCGGTGAGCATCACCGTGGGCGACCCCGACGACACGGCCAGGGTGATGGCGATCGACTACGCGAGCGGCGAGATTCGCCAGCTGGGCAGCGTGACCTACCCGCACCCCGCGGTGCCGACCATGGACACGCTGCGCTCCGCCCAGTTCGCCGATGACGGCGGTCCGGTCCGGATGCGCTGGAACGCCGACGGCCGGCTGGTGCTCGAGGTGCAGGGCGCGCCGACCTACGTCTTCGACCCGAGCGGTGGTGAGCCGCGACAGATCAGCACCGCCACCGGGCTCCTCTCGCCCGACGGCGGCCGCTACGTTGCGATCACCGACGACGGATCCAGCACGGAGCTCACGCTGCGCACCGCTGACGGCGGCGCGCGGATCGCCAAGACGACCGCCCCCGGACTCGTGAGCCACCTGCGCTGGGCACCCAACGGGTCGCAGGTCGTCTTCACGCTGTCGCGACCGAACGGCGCCGGCGGTGTGCTCCAGGACCTCTACCTGTGGAACCTCGACGATGCCGGTCCGATCCAGCTCACCTCGAACGGGGCATCATTCGGGGCAGAATTCCTTGGATCCCCGGAGGTCTGGCACCGATGAAACAGTCCGAGATCGTCAACCCGATCGGCGTCGAGCTCGACGAGACGGCGCGCCGCATGGCGATTCGCTGGGATGACGGCCATCTCGGCTACTGGTCGTGGGAGTCGCTCCGCCGCGCCTGTCCCTGCGCGCTCTGCGCCGGCGAGGGGAACATGCCCGGCGTCGTGACGCTCGAGACGTACTTCAGGCCGCAGCAGACCACGCTCGAGCGCGTGAAATCGATCGGCATTGAACAGTACATCAACCAGCAATTAAATCCGGAGCGGATCAACGACGACGTGGTGCAGGCGAAGCTCAAGAATTTGACGACGCTAAATATGACCACTGCGGA
>DAINOY010000039.1:0-9676 GCA_036743735.1 Chloroflexota bacterium | reverse complement strand
CTCGGACACCGAGGTCGTGCTCCAGGCCTACGCCTGCTGGGGCACCGATGCCTTCGCCCGCTTCAACGGCATGTGGGGGCTGGCCTTCATCGATGACCGTGGGCCCGCGCGGCAGGTGATCCTGTGCCGCGACCACTTCGGCATCAAGCCGCTGTACTGGACGCGGGCCGGCGAGCGGCTCCTGTTTGGCTCGGAGATCAAGAGTTTCTTCCACGCCGCGCGTCAACGAGCAGCGCCTCTACGAGTACCTCGGCTGGGGCCTGCACGAGCACGACCGCGACACCTTCTTCGCCGATGTCCGCCAGCTGCTGCCCGCAACCTACGCGGTGATCGAGGCCGATGGTTCGCTGCGTGAGCAGGCCTACTGGACGCCCGACCTGCGGACCGATGGTGACCCGTCGCCGGAGCGATTCCGCGAGCTGTTCGAGCGCTCGGTCCAGCGCCGGCTGGTGGCCGAAGTGCCGGTCGGGACGTGCCTCTCCGGTGGCCTCGACAGCTCGACGATCGTGATGATCATGTCGCGCCAGCTACGGGAGCACGTGCGCGACGCCGACTCGATGGGCGAGCGGCTGAAGACGTTCTCCGCGGTCTTCGCCGGCGACCCGATCGACGAGCGCGAGTACATCGAGCACGTGCTCGAGGCATCGGGCGCTGAAGGCAACTTCGTGAACCCGACGTCGGCGCAGTTCGTCGAGGAGCTGCCGCAGTTCGTCTGGTACCTGGACGAGCCGATCGTTTCGACCGGCCCGTACGCGCAGTGGGCCGTGATGCGCCTGGCGCGATCGAAGGTGACCGTTCTCCTGGACGGGCAGGGTGGCGACGAGCTGCTGGCCGGATACACGCCGTACGGCTACGTCTACCTGCGCCAGCTCCTGCGCGAGCGGAAGTTCGCGACGTTCGCGCGGGAGGCGTTCCGGAGCCGCGACGTGCTGTTGCCGCTCGTCCGCCGCGTGCTGGCGGGCCGGCGCAAGGGCGGGGTGGACGTCGGTGCGCTGCTGCGCCCGGAGTTCCGGGCACGCGTTCGCCGTCCGCACGATCCGCGCGTGCGCGACGACCTCAAGAAGCGGCTGGTGCAGGACCTGACCGCGTACTCGCTGCCGTCGCTGCTGCGCTACGACGACCGCAACTCGATGGCCTTCAGCGTCGAGTCGCGCGTGCCGTTCCTGGACCCCGAGCTGGTCGACCACATCCTGTCGCTGCCCGAGACATCGATCATCCGCAACGGCTGGAGCCGCGCGATCCTGCGCGACGCGATGAAGGGCATCCTGCCCGAGAAGATCCGACTTCGCCGCTGGAAAGTCGGCTTCACGACACCCGAGATGCGCTGGATCCGCCAGCAGCGCGCGTACTTCGAGGAGCTGGTGCGCTCCGAGTCATTCAAGTCGCGGCCGTACTGGGATGGCGCGGCGGTGGCATCGGCCTTCACGGCGGCGCTGGACGGCGAGGCCCAGGAGTCGCTCTTCTTCTGGCGGGCCATCAACACCGAGCTGTGGCTGCGGGTCTTCTTCGACCGCGACGGATCCACGCCGCCGGACGGCCCGAACGTGGTCCCGCTGCGCGAGGCAGTCCTGGCCGTCTGAGGCCGAGGGTGCCGCGCTACGACGCCGGCGCCGTCCGTGCGACCGGCGTGGCCATGCGCTCGAGCGCGCCCGCGAGCCCCGTCGCGCTCAGAGCGTGGAACAGGCGCGCCACCTCACCGCCATCCGTGGCGCCGGTGAACCGAGTGCGTTCGGCGAGCGTCAGCGCCATACCCAGCGGCAGGGAGAGCGCGCGCCAGGCCTCGATCGCGGCGGCATAGCGATCCGTCGCATCGGCGTCGCCGCTCATGGCCGCGAGGCCGGCCCGAAGCGAGAGCCGCGCGGCATCGGCGGCGCGACCGTGGACGCGGATCCCATCGAGCTCAGCGAGCGTGGACTGAAGGCCTCGGGAATCGCCGTCCCACAGCCGGCTGCGAGCCCTGAGCACCGCCGCGTGATGGCGCTCCGCGCCGAGCGAACCGGCAACGGCGGCCTCGGCGTGGGCCGATGCAGCGGCGAGATCGCCTCGCACGAAGGCTTCCCACGCGCGCGCGTGGTCGATGCTCGCCAGGTCCTGCCGATCGGTCGCCGGGTCGATCGGCTCCAGCGTCGTCAGCGGCGCGAGCGGATCCGGCGTGCCGCGCAGGACACGGATGACGCCGATGCTGGCCGCGAGGTCGATCCGGTACGCCGGCGGGATCGGCTCCTCCTCGAGGTCGGCGTACGTCGCGAGCGCCCAGTCCCAGTCGCCGGTCTCGCGGGCGGCAAGGCAGCCGAGATCGGCCATCTGCACCAGCCAGTCGCCCAGACCCATGCGCCTCGCGAGCTCGGTCCCCTCCGCTGCCACGCGGAGCGTGGCGTGCGGATCGTCCGAGACCGTGAGCCAGGCGAGGTTGTTTCGGGCGCGCAGCTGGGTCGCGAGCAGGTCGTTGGCACGCGCCTCGTCCACGGCTGCCTCCAGATCGGCGATGCCGGCGGCCTCGTCTCCCGCGGCGAAGCGTGCCGTGCCGCGCGTGACGAGCGCGTCGGTGGCGACCGCTGGCTGCCCTGCGCGTAGCGCGGCGTCACGAGCGACCGCCGCCCAGCGCGAGGCGTCCGCGCTTCGGCCGTCGAGCAGGAGCGCACGGGCCAGCTGGCCGGCGAGCTCCGGGCTCCTGACATCCGTGCCGTCGTGGCCCTCGGACGCCGAGACGGCGGCCTCGAGCTCGGCGAGCGCCTCGGCGTTGTGGTGCGCCATGAGCAGGACGTTGGAGAGCTGGGCGCGCCATCGGTCCTGGTCGCCTGGAGCACCGTCGGCGAAGCTCCCCATCAGCTCGCGGAGATGGTGCTCGGCGAGGTCGAGCCGCCCGGCCAGCCGCGCGGCCTCGGCCGCCTCCTCCAGCAGGGCGGCGCGCTCGTCCGCATCGCCGGGCGCCATGCCGAGCGCCCGATCGAGGAGCTCGACCGCGCGACCCGGCGCGTGCACGGCCAGCGCTCGCTGCGCCGCGCGACGGGTGAGCTCGCGGGCCCTGCTCGCCGTGGCGGTCGCCCCCGGCGCCTCGGGATCGGCCTCGTAGGCGGCGGCCAGGTGACCGGCCACGCGTTCGACCAGCTCGCCGCCACCGACCGACTCGAAGTGGCCTGCCGCCGCCAGGTGCAGCGTGGCCCGCTCAGCCCGCGAGATCGTTCGGTAGGCAAGCTCGCGAACCAGCTCCTGTACGAAGGTCAGCGTGCGTCGGTCCGGGGTCCGCAGATCGTCGTCATGGGCGAGGAGCTCTCGCTGGAGGAGGGCACTGACGCGCCGGCGCAGCTCGGCGCTATCCAGGCCGGAGACTGCCGCGAGCGCGTCGGTGCTGAAGGAGCTGCCGAGCACCGCCGCGTCCAGCAGCAGCGAGCGTTCGGCGACAGGCAGCGCGTCGATCCGCGCCGCCAGGATGCCGTGCAGCGAGTCGGGAATGTCCGAGGCGCCCAGCTCAGTCGCGAGGCGATAGCCGCTCGGTCCCGCGACGAGCTGCTCACGATCGATCAGCATCCGCACCAGCTCGACCGCGTAGAGCGGCACGCCGCCGGCGCGATCGAGGATGTGGCGCTCCGCTTTTCGGGAGATGCCCTTGGCGCGGGTCTCGAGCAACGCCCTCATCGCATCATCGGTGAGCGGCTCGAGCCGGATCGTCGTGAAGGCCCGCAGTGCGGCGCCCCACGTCGGCCGGCGGTCCAGGAGCTCGGGCCGCGCGAGCGTGACGATCAGCAGCTGGTGCTCACGTGCCCAGCTGCCGAGATGCTCCAGGAAGTCCAGCAACCCGGCGTCGGCCCAGTGCATGTCCTCGAAGACGAGGACGGTCGGCGCCCGCTCGGAGAGGTGCTCGAAGAAGCGCCGCCACGCGCCGAAGAGCTCCTCGCGCTCGAAGCCGGCCGCATCGGCCGAGTCGAGCAGGATGTCGAGGCGCGGCTCGACCCATTCGCGTTCGTCCGGATCGGGGATCAGCGCAGCCAGCGTCGAGCTCAACTGTCGACGTGCAAGCTCGAGATCGTCCCGTTCGCCAATGCCGCAGCGCTGCCGGACGATATCGCGCACGGCCGCGAAGACGATGCCGTCGCCATAGGCGCGAGCTCTCCCGGTCGACCACTCGACCGCCGCCTGGCGCTCCCTGAGCGCGCGTCGCAGCTCCCACGTGAGGCGGCTTTTGCCAATGCCCGCGATCCCGAGGAGCGACACCATGCGGCTGCGCCGCTCGGCCACGACAGCCTCGACGAGGCCGACGAGCTCGCGCAGCTCGGCGTCGCGCCCGACGAAGGCGCCGCTGTGCCCCGCTGCACCCGCCTGCCGGTCCCCGAGGGTCACCGTCGACGCGCTCACCGACCGCCGCTTGCCCTTCAGCTGGAGCGGCGCAGGCGCTTCGAATGAGAGCGGCGAATCCGGGCTGAAGGCATTTCGAGTGGGCTCGTCGACGAGGACGCCGCCGGCCGGCGCCGCAGACTGCAGGCGCGCGGCGGTGTTGATGACGTCGCCGGTGACGATGCCCTGTCCCTGGGCGCCGATCGTGACGGCCGCGTCACCGGTGGCGACCGCCGCCCGCGCGACGAGCGATACGCCGGCGCTCGCGCCGCCCGCCGGGACGCCCTCGACGAGCTGGAGCGCCGCGCGAACGGCACGCTCGGCATCGTCCTCGTGGGCAACTGGAGCGCCCCATACCGCCACCACGGCGTCCCCGATGAACTTCTCGATCGTGCCGCCGTACGCCGCGACGGCCGACCGCGCGATCTCGAAGTAGCGCGACTGGATGCTGCGCACCGCCTCGGGATCGAGCGACTCGGTCAGGCCGGTGAAGTTCTCGAGGTCGGCGAACAGGACGCTGACCCGCCGCCGCTCGGCGGCGAGCGCCGCGCGTTCGGGCTCCTCCAGCTCTGCGGCGGACCGCGCCGGCAGCGCGCCACCGCAGGTGGTGCAGAAGCTCGCCGCCAGTGAGACCGGTGCAGCGCAATGCGGGCAGGCCTGCGTCAGCCGCCCGCCACAGCTCCCACAGAAGCGGGCAATGTCGGAGTTCTCAGCCCCGCACGCCGGACAGCGCATGACCGGGATCCGCCTCTAGGAGGAGGCGCTCTCCTTGTGAATGATCTGTCCGGCCTGGGCGCCGTCCTCGACGATCATGGCACGCATGATCGAGCGCGCGAGCGTCCGCTCATGGTTCAGGACCAGCGTACTGATGCGCGGCTCCTCCTCCGGGAAGCCGTCCACGAGACCTTCGATGCCTTCGATGGCGCCCGCGAAGACCCGGTCGGGCTTGTGGACGAAGTATTCGCCCTCGCGGTGGCTGCTCTTGAACTGGACGTAGCTGACGCTGAAGGGCGCCTCCAGGAACGCCCGGATCGCCGGCTGCTCGCGAGCCTCCTCCGTAAAGAGCTCCGGGTCGTTGAGGCGCACGATGGTGTTGTATCCCTGCTCGGGTCCGTAGCCGGCAGACGCACCGTCGGGGAACTGGTCGTAGATGGGATCGGGATCGACCTCGCCGTTGCCGTTGATGGCCATCGCTCGGATCCTCGGACGTGGTGTGGGCTTCGATCATAGGTACGCCGCGTTGACCTGCCTACCCCTTCGCTGGCCGAACGAAAGCTGCCGTGCTGGTACCCTGAGCCCACATGTCGTCAGCAGACCTGACCGGGACACCGGGTGCGCAGGTCCGCGTGCGGATGGCGCCCAGTCCCACCGGACCGCTGCACATCGGGACCGCCCGAACCAGCCTCTACAACTACCTCGTGGCGCGCCACGTGGGTGGGACGTACGTGCTGCGCGTCGAGGACACGGATGTCGCGCGCAGCACTTCCGAGTTCGAGCGCGACATCATCGACAACCTGCACTGGCTGGGCATCGCCTGGGACGAGGGGCCGCAGGCGGCCGGCGGCGATGACATCGGTCCATTCGGGCCCTACCGGCAGAGCCAGCGCATGGACCGATACGAGCGTGAGGCCGGTCGGCTGCTGGCATCGGGCTCCGCCTACCGCTGCTACTGCACCCCCGAGGAGCTCGAGGCGGTGCGCGCGGAGCAGGCGGCGCGCAAAGAGCCGCCGCGCTACAACGGCCGCTGCCGCAATCTGACCGATGCGGAGCGTTCCGCCTTCGAGGGCGATGGCCGCAGACCAGCGATCCGCTTCGCGGTCCCGCCGGAGGTCGTGCGGTTCGACGACCTGGTGCGTGGCGAGGTCGAGTTTGACAACGCGCTGCTCGGTGACTTCGTGATCGTGCGGGCCGACGGCATGCCGCTCTACCAGTTCGTCGTCGTGGTGGACGACGCGGCGATGGAGATCACCCACGTCATCCGCGGCGAGGATCACCTGAGCAACACGCCCAAGCAGATCGCGCTGTACCGCGCCCTGGGCTATACGGTCCCGCGCTTCGCCCATATCCCGCTCATCCTGAACGCGGATCGCACGAAGATGAGCAAACGCAAGTCCCAGACAGCCATGTCCGCGTATCGCGAGCAGGGCTACCTGCCGGAGGCGATGGCCAACTTCCTCGCGTTCCTGGGCTGGTCGCCTGGCACCGAGGAGGAGATCTTCACGCTCGACGAGCTCGCGGAGCGCTTCGACATCACCAAGGTTCACAAGGGCGGCGCGATCTTCGACGCCGACCGGCTCGACTACCTCAACGGCGTCTACATCCGCTCGCTCTCCGACGAGCAGCTCGCCCTGCGCCTCCGTCCGTTCCTGCCGGATCGGGTGGACGACGCGTCGATCGTGCGGCTCGTGCCGTTGGTGCGCGAGCGGCTCGTGCGGCTCTCGGACGTCGCGCCCCTGGTTGGCTTCCTGTTCGAGACCGATGCCACCGTTCGATCGTGGTACGACCCCGACGAGCTGCTGCCCAAGAAGCGCAGTGCGGCCGATGCGTCGCTCGCGCTCTCCACGGCGTCCGGCGTGCTCCGCGAGCTCGGCGATGAGGACTGGGCGGCCGACGTCCTCGAGTCGCGCATGCGGACGGCGGCCGATACGCTCAACTGGAAGGCGGGGGACTTCTTCAAGCCGATGCGGGTCGCGGTCACCGGACGCACCGTGTCGCCGCCGCTCTTCGAGTCGCTCGAGCTGCTCGGCCGTGAGCAGTCGCTGGCACGGATCGACGCTGCCCTCGCGGCGCTGGGCGCCACCTCCGGGTCGCCGGCGTGACATTCCCCGAGGACCGCGCGCCGGACGATCTTCCCGGCGGGCTGCCGCACACCCCGCGCCTCGACGAGCTCATTCGCTCCGAGCTGATCGTCCCGATTCGTTCGTCATCGGGCGAGACACCCGACCCGGAGCGCGTGCCGGTGGAGGGGATGCGCCACGGCACGGACGACAGCGGCCGCTTCCTGGCCGCCTTCTCGTCCGCGGCGGCGTTCAACGAGCTCGGGCCACCGAACAGCGACACGATCGTCGTGCCGGCTCGAAACCTCTTCGCCCTGGCCGAGAAGACCGGGGAGCGGGTCGTGGTCGACGCCGGCTCCACCGAGCGCATCGAGGTCAGCCCGGAGTTGGCGTCATACCTCGCCGCCGGCATCGACCCCAACGCCCCCGACGCGCTGCGCGCCCGATCGCCGCTCGGTGCCGTCTCGCAGCTCGACGCCCCCGACGAGGTGCCGGAGCCGTTCGGGACGCAGCTGCGGATCGAGCTCCAGTCGCTGCCGCAGGTGGAACGTGCCTGGCTCCTGCGGCGGGGTGGCTCGTGGACGATCGGGATCCAGCAGCATCCGGAGGCGCAGCTGGCAGACTTCGACGAGGTGCGCAACCGGCTCCACGCCATCGCCACCGAGCATCTCGGTTCCCGGCAGCAGCTCGCGGTCACCGACCTGCGCGCACCGGCGCTGCGCGAGCGGTACGACAGCGTCTCGGCGCCGTTCTACGTGCGCAGGGTGCCCAGGGGCGGATTCCTGTCGCGCATCTTCGGCGGCGACTGACCGCCGCAGGCCGCCTCCCCGGCCGGTTCGCGGTCGCCCCGGCGCCGCGCGGGCGTGATTCACCTGGGTGGTTCAGTTCGCGCCGATCGCGCCCCAGCCGCGCGCCCTGAGTCACCAGGGTGGTTCAGGCAGCGCCGGACGGCCCTTAGATGCGCGATCTGAACCACCCAGTTGTATCAGCCGGGAGAGTGAGCAACCGGAACCTACGGGACGAGGACCAGCCGGCCCTGGACCTCGCTTGCCGCCAGGCGCCGGTGCGCCTCGGCGAACTCCTCGAGCGGCAGCGTCTCCACGTCCCAGCGCAGCCGGTGACGCTGCGCGAGACGCACCACGGCGCGCAGGTCATCGGGTGAGCCCCACGCCGAGGTCGTGAGGCGCGTCTCGACGGGCACCACGTCGAAGCCGAACGGATGCGTGCCGCCCGCCTCGCCGAGCACGGTGACGAGCCCACCGGGAACGACGTTGCGGATCGAGTAGGCCAGTGAGTCGTCGTCGCCGACGAAGTCGAAGACGACATCCGCCGCAGAGCCCAGTCCGAGGTTCACGAGCGACTCGTCGCCGCCCAGGATGCCGAGGTCGGCGCCGGCGGCATCGGCCAGCGCGATCTTCTCGGGGTTGAGCTCCCGCACAGCGACCGTCACATCCGGGAAGAAACGCAGGAACTGGAGCGCGAACTGTCCGAGGCCGCCGAAGCCGATGAGCAGGACTGCGGCCCCGGGCTCGAGCCAGGGTCGGGCGCGCTGGACGGCGCGGTAGGGCGTGACCGCGGCATCGGTGAGGACGGAAGCGTGGACCGGGTCGAGCCGCCCGAGCGAGGTGAGATAGCGGGCCGACGGCACGACCAGGTACTCGGCGTAGCCGCCGTCCTCCTGGAATCCCGGCGCTCGGCTGCGGTCGCAGCGCTGATCCTGTCCGCGGGCGCACTCGCGGCACGCGCCGCATCCCCAACCGCCGAAGACGGCCACCGCCTCGCCCTCGCGCAACCGGCCGTGATGAAGCTCCGCCTCCGGCCCCCAGGCTTCGATCCAGCCGGCGACCTCGTGGCCCAATGTGACGGGCAGCTCGACCCGTGACTGCTCCCCGGAGATGATGTGGAGATCGGTGTGGCACACGCCCGCACCGGCGACACGCACGAGGATCTGCGCACCGGTCGGTGCCGGCTTGGCAACGTCCTCCAGGCGCGGTGCTTCCCCCGCGGCGTGCAGCCGAACCGCCCGCACGGCGAGCCTAGGGCTCGGGCGCGGTGGCAGCCGGCAGCGGCTCGGCCACCGCACGCATGACCAGGTCGATCACCGCCTCGGGCGCGGGCTTCTCGATCACCGAGCGCACGATCCCATCGGAATCGACCACGAGCACCGCGGGAGCCGCGACGTTGTAGTTCTCGCCGTCGTTCACCGTCGGGATGCCCAGGATTCCGACCGCAGAGCGTCGTTCGTCGCTGAAGAGCAGGAACGGGATCTTCCGCTCCGCGATGTATGCCTCCTGGTCTCGCTCGTTGTCGCAGCTGATGCCGACGAGCGCAACGCCCGCCTCACGCAGCCGCTCATGCCCAGCCACCAGCGCGTCGATGAACTTGTGCCCGGTGCGCCGCCCCGCGCCGGTCATCGTCGGGCCGCCGAAGAACGCGAGCGCCACCGGCTGCTTCGTCACGAAGCTGCGCAGGTTCAGCAGGTAGCCGTCGCTCGCGCGCAGGCCGATCGACGGAATGGCTTCGCCTGGCCGGACCTTCAGGCTCGTCGCGCTCGTTCTGCTCATGGC
>DAINOY010000038.1:0-9811 GCA_036743735.1 Chloroflexota bacterium | reverse complement strand
GGCTTCGGCGTCGAAGAGGCCGTACTGCACGATCGTGCTGGTCAGCGGCTCGCGGAGCACGACCATGATTGCGGTGACCGGCAGCGCGATGAAGGTGATGATCCGCAGGGAGCCCGACACCTGGCGCCGGATCTCGGAGACTCGGCCCAGCGCCGCATCGCGCGACAGCGTGGGGAACAACGCCACGGCGATGCTCACACCCACGATCCCGACGGGGATCTGGGACAGCTGGAAGGCGTAGTTGTAGGCGGTGACGCTGCCCTCGCGCAGCCCCGACGCGAGAACGGTGGACACGATCAGGTTGAGCTGTCCCGCCGCCAGGCCCAGCGTGCGCGGACCCATCAGCAGCGCCACGCTGCGCACCGCGGGCGAGCGCAGATCCATGATCAGGTCGTAGCGGCTGCCGACCTTGCGCATCGACGGCAGCTGGATGGCGAGGTGCAGCAGCGAGCCCACGACCACGCCGATCGCCAGCGCTTCGACCCCCAGGAACGGCGCCACGAAGATCGCGGCGAGGATGATCGACAGGTTGTAAACCAGCGGCGCCAGGGCGGGCACGGCGAAGTTGTTGTAGCTGTTCAGCAAGCCGGTCACGACCGCTCCCAGGCCGATGAAGACCGGGCTCAGCAGCATGATCCGGGTGAGCCGCACCGCCAGCTCGGTCGTGGGCGCGTCGAAGCCGGGCGCCACGAGCGGCACGAGCGTGTCGGCGAAGAGCGCCACGACCAGGCTCAGCGCCGCGAGGGCCAGCACCAGCGCGTTGATGACGCTGCTGGCCAGGCGCCAGGCCTCGATCTCCTGGTCGCGCGTGCGCAGGCTGACGAAGACCGGCACCAGCGCGGTGAAGAGCGCCCCCGCGATCAGGAGCTGGAAGATCGCATCGGGGATCAGGAAGGCGGCGAAATAGGCGTCCAGCTCGCGCGACGCGCCGAACTGTGAGCCGATGACGACCAGCCGCACCCATCCCAGCACGCGGCTGGCGACCGCGGCGATCGCCAGCACCAGGCTCGCGTTGAGGACCACCGATCCGACCGATGCCCGTGTCGGCGGCTGCGACGCCGATCCCGGTCCCTCGGGCGCGAGGGGCTGCTGCGCGTTGGTCACCGGGGCGGCAAGGCGAACATCGGGGGCCACTTTCGCACACAATCGCGCCACCCATGGCACTCACCGGCACCCTGCTGAACGTCGCCACCGTGCTGGTCGGCACGCTGATCGGGCTCCTCCTGGGAGCGCGGATATCGAGCCGACTCCAAGGCACGCTTACCGACGGGCTGGGCCTCTTCACGCTGGCGATCGGCATCGCCATGGCCCTGCGCATCTTCACCGATGCCGCCGCTCAGCCCGGCGACGACCTCGCGGTGCTCGCCGCGCTGCTGGGTGGTGCGGCACTGGGCGAGCTGCTGCGCATCACCGAGCGTCTCGACGACCTCGGCGCCTGGTTCCAGCGCCGGCTGGCTCGCGACGGCACGCCGAGCCGCATCGCAGAAGGATTCGTGACGGCGAGCCTGGTCTTCTGCGTCGGGCCGCTCACGATCCTGGGTTCGATCGACAATGGGCTGACCGGCGACATCCGGCTCCTCGCCATCAAGTCCCTGCTCGACGGCGTGGCGAGCGTGGCCTTCGCGGCTGCACTGGGCGCCGGCGTGGCGCTGTCGGCGATCACGATCCTCGGCGTCCAGGGCGGCATTGCCCTCGCGGCCGCCTTCTTCGCCGCTGGCCTCGACGAGCGAGCCATCCTCGGCATCTCCGCGACCGGCGGCCTCATCCTCGTCGGCGTCGCCCTGCGCCTGCTGGAGGTGAAGCGCGTCCGCGTGGCGAGCTTCCTCCCCGCGCTCGTCCTGGCCCCTCTGCTGCTGATCGTGGCGCAGGCGGTGCGCGGCGCTCTCAGCGGAGCGTGAAGCCGGGCCGCACCACGCCGGCCATCGAGCCGCGCGGGTCGAGGATCGGGATCGAGGCGAACTCGACCAGCGGCGCCGGAACCGCTCGCCACGCGTCGAGCTGACGCAGGACCTCGCTGATCGCCACGCCGACAGCTCCGCGCGCCCAGTCGCCGTCCTCGATGGCGAGCGCCACGCCCATCGGCTCCGAGTCGCGACCCGTGGCGCCGGCCAGCAGGCCGACGGCCTGGACCCCCTCGGCGCCGCCCTTGCTGACGGCGACGCCGGGGAGCGAGCGCATGAGCGCCGTGTCGACCCGCCGCCGCTCCCCAGCAACGAGCTCGGGGTACTGCATCATCGCATCGCGGATCCGCACGAGCGCGTCGCGCAGCGGACGATCCGCGACGGCCGACGGATCGGCGAGGCGCGCATAGGCGGTCGCCAGCCCCCGGAGCGGGAGACCGAAGGTGACGACGCCGCAGCCATCGGTCTCGGTGATGATGCGCTCGACCGGGTGGTCAGTCAGCGCCGAGACCGTCTCGAGCGCCAGGCGCTGGACAGGATGGTCCGGCTGCCAGTAGCCCTCGAGCGGCCAGCCCGATGCCTTCGCAAAGAGCAGCATGCCGGCGTGCTTGCCCGAGCAGTTGTGGCGCAGCGGCGTGGGCGGCTCACCGTCGCGAATGAGGCGGCGCGCCGTCTCGGTGTCGTAGGGCGTGTGCGTTCCACAGGCGAGCGCCGAGGTCGGGATGCCAGCCGCGCGCAGGATCGCCTGCACCGTGCGCACGTGCCGATCCTCGCCTGAGTGGCTGGCGGCCATGATGGCCAGGGCATCGGCTCCCAGACCGTACTCGTCGAACCGCCCAGAGGCGACGAATGGCGCAAGCTGAAACGGCTTGGCCGTGGAGCGGAGGAAGATGGCGGCCTCGGGGTCGCCGGCACGGGCGACGAGCTCCCCGGATGGTGCGACGACGGCGACCGTGCCGCGGTGTCGCGATTCGACCTGCTCACCGCGAGTGACCTCGACGAGGGTCGGTGGCGCCGCGCCGGCGGGTCGTCTGGCGGCGGGCACCTCGGCGGGTGGTTCAGCGATCGCGGGAAGGCACGCCCGCGATCAGCGTCGTTGGGCCGTGGTTACTGGTTGGCGCCGCTGCCGGTCGCCGAGCGCTCGCCCTGCGGCTGGCCCTCGCGATCCTGCTTGCTGAACACGCTGGACGGACTGCCGGAAGCACCGGGTCCGGTTGGCGAGCTGCTTGGCGTCGTGGGCTGGCCCTGGGGACGCTGCCCCGGCTGCGCGGCCTGGCCGGGCTGCGCGGCAGGTCGACCCTCGCGCGCCATGATGACCGAGCCCTCCCAGTGCGCGCCTTCCTTGACGACGAGCACCTGGGTCTTGACCTGGCCCTTGACGCGGCCCGTGGAGCCGATCTCGAACCGCCCGCCGCAGTCGACGTCACCCTCGTAATCGCCGTTGATCACGACGTTGTGCGCCTTGATCGCGCTGCGCACCCGCGCCTGGGGGCTGATGATCAGCGTGCCCTGGCACTCGATCTCGCCCTGTGCCTCGCCCTCGATCCGCAGGTCGCGATCGCTGACGTACTTGCCGTTGAAGCGCGCGTGGGGATCGATGACGGACTCGTTGCCGCGATCGTCGCGGCGGATCTCCGGGGACGGTGTCATCTCTGCCTCGCTCGATAGGGTGTCTGGATAGAGATTCCCGACGACGTCCTCGCGCGAGAGCGTATCGGGCTTCTGATCACGCCTGGATCCGAAGACCATGGAAGTGCGTGTTCCTCCTGTGGCGGCGACGCCTCGGACGGCGTGCAAGGATGGTACAGCCTACCAGCCCCGTCACGAGCACGAGGAGGAGGGCCGCTTGAAGGCCGATGTCTGAGCGCTCGGTGCCGCGACAGGACTGGCGCGCGCTCCTCGCAGCGTACTTCGTCGTCTCGGTGATCGAGTCCGCCGGCGTGGCGCAGATCTTCGCGCTGCTCCCCGCCCGCCTGAGCGAGCTCGGCGTGACCGGTGACGCGCGTCTCACCTTCATCGGTGTCTTCACGTCGCTGATCTTCGTGGTCGGCGCGCCGCTCGTGCCGCTGTGGGGCGTCTGGGCGGACAAGGTCAGCCGGACGGCGGTGATCGCGCGCAGCGCCGCCGTGGAGGCCGTCGTCTTCGCCCTCGTGGCGCTCAGCGGCGAGCCGTGGCAGCTGGCGCTGGCGCTGCTCCTCACCGGCTTCCAGCTCGGCAACACTGGGGTCATGCTTGCCGCGATCCGCGACGTCGCGCCCGCCCAACGGATCGGGCTGGCGGTGGCGATCTTCGGAGCGGCAGGCTCGATTGGCTTTGCCGTGGGACCGGCGCTGGCCGGAGCCCTGATCGACGGGCTTGGAACCTCGCTCACCGATGTGTTCTGGATCTCCGCGGGACTGTCGCTCGGGTCGATCCTGCTGATCTGGTTCGGGACTCGCGAGGTCCGACCTGAGGTGATCCCACAAGGTCCGACGCTGGCGCTCGCCTACGGCGCGGTGCGCGCCGTGCTGGCAGATCCGGTCGTTCGCGGCATCTTCGCCATCTACACGCTCGCCTTCCTGGCGGCGCAGATGAGCCGCCCATACCTGCCGGTGCTGGTGGAGGGGCTGGTCGGAACCGGCCCCGGGCTTGCGAGCGCCGTGGCGCTGGTGGTCGGAACCGCGGCACTGGCCGGCGCCGTCGTCTCGCCGCTGGGCGGCGCAATCGGCGACCGGGTCGGCTTCCGACCGGTGCTGATCGCTGCGCTGCTGCTCAGCGCCGCCGCGCTCGTGGCGATGCCGCTCGCCCCTGTCCTCGGGCTGCTGGCCGCGGCGTCGTTCGTCTTCGCGGCCTTCATCGCCGTCGCAACCGCCATGGTCTTCGGCCTCCTCGCCACCGAGACGCCTCCGGAGCGCCGCTCCACGACGCTCAACCTGGTGTACCTGCCGCTCTACGCCGCCGGCATCATCGGCCCGTCGTTCGCCGCAGGGGCCGCGGCGGTCGGCGGAGTGAGCGCCCCGTTTTTCGCGGGGGCCGCCGCCGTCCTCGTGGGGACCGCGGCAGTCGCGGCACGGCGAAGGGCCGATAGAATGCGCGCCAATGGCTGAGCTCCCGGCGAACGTCCACGTCTCGTCGCATCCTTTGGTCGCCCACAAGCTCGCGATCCTGCGCGACACGAGCACGGAGCCGAAGAAGTTCCGCGAGCTCGTGCGTGAGCTCTCGTGGCTGCTCGGCTACGAGGCGATGGCCGACCTGTCCACCCGTCCGCATCGGCTCCAGACGCCGCTGGAAGAGATGGAGGGCGCGCGCCTCGAGCCCCGGGTTGGGCTGGTGCCGGTCCTGCGGGCGGGTCTCGGGATGGTCGATGCCATGCTCGAGCTGATGCCGGCGGCCGAGGTGTGGCACATCGGCCTGTACCGTGACGAGCGCACGCTCAAGCCGGTGGAGTACTACAACAAGCTGCCCGATGCCGCCACCGTCCAGGTCTGCCTCATCCTGGACCCGATGCTCGCCACCGGCGGTTCGTCCTCGGCGACCGTGGACATCCTCAAGGCGTGGGGGGCGGCGCGGATCAAGCAGGTCTCGCTCATCGCCGCTCCTGAGGGCATCGCGACACTGTCGGGCGAGCATCCGGACGTCGACATCCACGTGGGAGCGGTGGACCGTGAGCTCAACGAAAAGGGCTACATCGTGCCCGGCCTGGGCGACGCCGGCGACCGACAGTTCGGCACGTTCGCCGGTCCTGCGTCCGAGCCTGGGCGTGGGCCTGGCGACGAGACCGCGGAGATCGTGCGTCGCCTGCAGGGCAATCTGGGCGGCTGAGCGGCTCGCGCGCCGGACATGAAACGTCCCGAAGGAACCGCCTCCGTGCCTTCGAAGAATCTCCGGCACTTGTGGCTGCCCCTTCGGGACACCAACAGTATCGCCCGTGGACCGATGGGTGGGCAATCCCTGTTATCCGCAGCTTTTCCCGCGCGTCACGTAGTTATCCACACCGAATCCACTGAGTCCTTCACCGCGGTGTGATGGCCACCCGAGTCCTGTTCCTCTGCACGCACAACAGCGCCCGCAGCCAGATGGCCGAGGGGTTGCTCCGCTCGATGGGTCAGGGTCGCTTCGAGGTGCACTCGGCCGGAACGATCGCCACGCGCGTTCGACCCGAGGCGGTCGCGGTGATGGCCGAGCTGGGGATCGACATCAGCGGCCAGACGAGCAAGCGGCTGGACGCGTTCCTCCCCGAGCGGTTCGATCGGGTCATCACCGTCTGCGACCAGGCGAAGGAGAGCTGTCCGGTGTTTCCGGGCGCGCGTTCGACCGCGCACTGGTCGATCGACGACCCCGCGGCGGTCGAGGGTTCGGGCGAGGAGCGCACCGCCGCGTTCCGCCTGGCGCGCGACGAGCTGCGGGCGCGGATCCGCGCCCTGGTTGCCGAGGCGGAGTGAACGCCCCAGCGCGCCCGCTATCCTCGATCGCGTGAGCCGCGTTCCGCTCTGCCCGCACTGTGCGGCACCGGCCGAATCGCCGATCGTCTGCGACCGATGCGGCTGGCGCTGGTACCAGAACCCGAAGCCCGCCGCCGGGACGCTGGTCGAATGGCAGCCGCCCGGCGTGGCGGAGCCCTCGGTCCTGCTGTTGCGACGGGCGGTCGAGCCCGGCTTCGGGGAATGGGACCTTCCCGCCGGCTACCTCGACCCGGGCGAATCGGCGGAGGAGGGTGCCGTCCGCGAGACGCGCGAGGAATCCGGACTCGCGGTGGAGCTCGTTCGCCTGGTCGGTGTCTACACCAGCCGCTCCGGAAACGCCGTCGCGGTCATCTACCTTGCGCGTCCGATCGACGCCACGCCGGTGGTCCGGATCGACGCCGAGTCGAGCGAGCACGCCTGGGTCGGACGCAGTGACATCGGGCGGTGGCTGTCGCGCATGGCCTTCCGGTCGATGGCCACTGCCCTCGAGGACTGGGCGACGGGCACCAGCGGACGGCCACGCGACTGGTGAGCATCGGGCCGGTGGCTGCCGCGTGCGGGCCCGTCGAAGGTCGCCTGCGCTACACTCGTGGCCCCTGCTCAAGTCGTGACGGAGAACGATGCCCAACCCGCACGTGACCGTGGCGATCACCGGCGCCGCCGGACAGATCGGCTACGCGCTCCTCTTCCGCATCGCGTCGGGCCAGATGTTCGGCCCCGACACGCGCGTGACGCTCCAGCTGCTGGAACTGGAGCAGGCGCTCCCCGCCCTGGACGGCGTGCGAATGGAGCTCGACGACTGCGCCTTCCCGCTGCTCGAGTCCATCGTCTGCACCACGTCAACCGATGAGGCCTTCGCGGGCGCGAACTGGGCGCTGCTCGTCGGGGCGGTGCCGCGCAAGGCGGGGATGGAGCGCAAGGACCTGCTCACCATCAACGGCGGCATCTTCACGAGCCAGGGTCGCGCCATCGCCGCCAACGCGGCCGATGACGTCCGCGTCCTGGTCGTCGGCAACCCGTGCAACACGAACTGCCTGATCGCCGCCGCCAACGCGCCGGAGGTCCCGCGTGACCGATGGTTCGCCATGACGATGCTCGACGAGAACCGCGGCCGCTCCTCGCTCGCGCAGCGCGCGGGTGTCGCCGTCAGCGAGGTGCGCGACCTCGCGATCTGGGGCAACCACAGCTCGACCCAGTTCCCCGATGCCGACCACGCGGCGATCGGCGGGCGGCCGGCCCCCGACGTGATCGCTGACGAGGCGTGGCTGCGCGGCGAGTTCATCAGCGGCGTCCAGCAGCGCGGCGCCGAGATCATCAAGGCACGCGGCCAGAGCTCGGCGGCGAGCGCGGCGAACGCGGTGATCGACACGGTCCGCAACGTCACGCAGCCGACCGGCGCGATCTTCTCGGCCGCCATTCCCGCGCCGGCGGACGGCGGCTATGGCATCCCCGAGGGTCTCGTCTTCGGCTACCCGCTGCGCGCAACCGCGCCGGGCGTCGTCGAGATCGTCCAGGGGATCGAGCACGCGCCCTGGGCCAAGGAACGGATCGACGCCACGCGCGACGAGCTGCTCGAGGAGCGCGACGCGGTGCGCGAGCTGCTGGCATGACGCGCGAGGCGCCGGTGGAGACACAGGCCGACGGCAACCGCGACCGCGCCCAACTGCGCGTTGGCGAGCGCACGATCGAGATGGACGTCCTGCGCGGCACGGAGGGCGAGGAGGCGATCGACATCAGCCGCCTGCGCGCCGAGACCGGCCTGATCACGCTGGATGTCGGGTATGGCAACACCGGCAGCTGCACGAGCGCCATCACCTTCCTCGACGGCGAGGCCGGGATCCTGCGCTACCGCGGCTACCCGATCGAACAGCTCGCCGAGCAGTCCACCTTCCTCGAAGTTGCCTACCTGCTCATCTACGGTGAGCTGCCGACCGGCTCCGAGCTGTCGCGGTTCGAGGCGGAGATCACGCATCACACCCTGATCCGCGAGGAGATGCGCAGCTTCTTCGACTCGTTCCCCACCGATGCCCACCCGATGGCCGTCCTGGCGCCCGGCACCGTGGGGATGAGCACCTTCTACCCCGACTCGCAGAACATCTTTGATCCGGCTGCGGTGGAGATCACGGTCAACCGGCTCATCGCCAAGCTGCCGACCCTGGCGGCGTGGTCGTTCAAGAAGGCGATCGGCCAGCCGTACGTCTACCCGCGCAACGACCTTGGCTACGCCGCCAACCTGCTGCACATGATGTTTGCGGTGCCGTCGGAGGACTACGAGGTCGACCCGCAGGTGGCGCAGGCGCTCGACCTGCTCCTCATCCTGCACGCCGATCACGAGCAGAACTGCTCGGCCTCGACGGTTCGCATGGTCGGCAGCGCGCACACGAACCTGTACGCCTCGATCAGTGCGGGGATCAGCGCCCTGTGGGGCCCGCTGCATGGCGGCGCGAACGAGGCGGTGATCAACACCCTCGAGCGGATCGTCGCCGACGGTGGCGACGTCACGAAGTACGTCAACCGGGCGAAGGATCCGAACGACAGCTTCCGCCTCGCCGGCTTCGGCCATCGGGTCTACAAGAACTTCGACCCCCGCGCGACGATCATCAAGCGTGCCGCCGAGCGGGTGATCGCGGCCACCGGTGCCGGTGATGAGCTGTTCCAGGTGGCGCTGCGCCTCGAGGAAGTGGCCAGCAGCGACGAGTACTTCCTCGAGCGCAAGCTCTACCCGAACGTCGACTTCTACAGCGGGCTGATCTATCGGGCCATTGGCTTCCCGAAGAACATGTTCACCAACTGCTTTGCGATCGGCCGGCTGCCTGGCTGGATCGCGCAGTGGAGGGAGATGATCAACGCCCCGGAGACGAAGATCGGCCGGCCGCGCCAGGTCTACACCGGCGCCGCCGAACGGAACTACGTCCCGATCGCGGAGCGCTGACCATCCACGCGCCGGGCGGCCGAAGTCGCCGCCGTCCCGCCCGAACCTCAGCTGACCAGCGCCGCCTCGGCGGCTCTTCGGGATGGCCCGTGAGTGTGGACCGATGAAGCTGACGATCCTCGGGCGCAGCCCCGCGCGGCCGAACCCGGGTGAGGCCTGTGCCGGCTACCTCGTGGAGGGCGGCGGAGTGCGCGTGCTGCTGGACGTCGGTCCGGGCGTGGTGTCGCAGCTCCTGCGGCGGGCCCAGCCGACCGACCTCGACGCCGTGGTCGTCAGTCACATGCACACCGATCATTTCCTGGACCTCGTCACCCTGCGCTACGCCTACCCGTGGATGGAGGTCGCGCCCCGGCGGCTGCGCGTGATCCTGCCTCCCGGGTCGCGCGAGCAGCTGCGAGACGTGGCGCGCGGCTCGGGCTTCCCCGAGTTCTTCGATCGCAGCTTCGAGATCGAGGAGCATGACGGCGAGCACGGCATCGAGGTCGCGTCGTCCCAGGGCGCGCTGCGGCTGGATCCGGTCGAGACGAAGCATTTCA
>DAINOY010000037.1:0-9950 GCA_036743735.1 Chloroflexota bacterium | reverse complement strand
CGAGACGGGCGGGCTGAAGCCCTATGTTCTGGTGCGCGGCAGGCTCGAGGCGCTTCACGTCGAGCGGACGCGGGGCAACGTCGAGGCTGGCGAGGCGCGCTGCCCAGTAGCGCTGGTCGCCGACGTGCGGCACGACCACCGATGGCTTCCCGGCGCCGACCACCGCGTGGACGGTCCCGGCTCCGCCGTGATGCAGCGCCATGGCGACCTGCGGCAGCAAGGCACGATGGTCGACCGCGCCGATCCGACACGCCGCGGCGGAGTCGGCGATCGGCAAGCCCTGTACCACGGCGCGCAACCCGGTTCGTTGGAGCGCCGTCGTCAGAGCTGCTGCATGAGCCGCGGCAGCATCACTGGCCATGGAACCGAACGTGACGAGGATCGGCGCCGGTCCCGCATCCAGGAACGCGGTGATCTCCGGCGGCAGTGGCTCCGGCGGGCGTGGATCGAGCCACGCCCCGGTCACGCGGGTCGAGGAAGGCAGGTCGTCCGGTACGCGCATGATCGATGGCGAGCAGGCGACGAGATGGAGCCGTGGCGAACGGCCACGGAAGAGGCTGATCCCGCGTGAGCCGATGCCGGCGCGAGCCAGCTCGGCGTGGAGCGGGGCGTCCAGGCGTGCGAGCATCCGGTCGAGCACCCACCACAGGCCGCGGTTCATCGGTCCGAGGGAGGGCATACCTGGCGGTGGCGCAGTGGCGGTGGGCAGGAGCACCGGATCGAAGACGGCCGTAGTGTGGGGTAGCCCCAGGTCCGTCGCGGCGGCGACCGCGAGGCTGTGGATCCCGTGGATGACCGCTGTGTCCGTGTCCTGGAGCAGCGACCTCAGCCGGGCAGCGTGCGCGGCGCCGTCACGCAGGTGGAAATCGCGCAGCACCGCCACCTGGTCGAGCGGCGAGCGAGCGGATGCCGCCTCTCGAGCCGTCTCCGCGATCGCGGTGTCGGTGGTCGGTGGGCCGGCCGGCGTGAAGTCGATCCCGGCTGCCTCGAACGGCTCACGCCAGAGGTCCCAGCTCACCGCCCGAACCTCGTGCCCCGCGCGCATGAGACCGATGCCGAGCGCCACGAACGGGGCGATGTCGCCACGCGTGCCGACCGTCGCCAGCGTGATCCGCATCGATGAACCTCCTCAGATGGCCCTGATGGACCGCGGCGCGAGACGCGGCCCGTACCGAGGGGCGCGGATCCCCGACGCCTCCAGCAGCCGCTGCACGCGGCCCCGCTGACCGCTGTACGGCGCCAGCAGGCCGAGCATCCGTGCGTCGTCGCCGCGCGGCTCGCCGGCCAGCGCCCAGCAGACCAGGTTCGGAACGTGGAAGTCGCCGACGCTGACGGCGTCGACGTCGCCGAGCGCGACCCGGGCCACCTCGGCCACGGTCCACGGCCCGATGCCGCGGACGCGCAGGAGGAGCTCCTCGAGGCGCGCCGTCTGGCTGAGGCCATCCAGCCGAGCGCCGAGCGCGGCCGCACGGCGCAGCGTGTCGGCCCGGCGCCGCTCGATCCCGAAGCGATGGAACACGTGGTACGGCAGGCCGGCAATCGTCGCGGCATCCGGCGCCAGGATCAGCCCCGGCGGTCCCGGGGCCGGTTCGCCGTACGTGCGAACCAGCAGGCGCCAGCCACGAAACGCCTCGGTGCCGGTCACCTTCTGCTCGATGATCGCCGGCGCCAGCGCCTCCCAGACGTTGCCGGTGGCCGGCATCCGGACCCCCGCAAAGCGCACGGACAGCTCGCGGATGAGCCGATGCACCGGCCGCAGCGCGTCTGGCCGGTCATGTAGCCCCGCCAGCCGCGGGGCGAGCTCTTCGGCGATCACCGCTCCCGGACCCCAGGCCGCGACGCGCAGCTCGTCGCCGCGATGCTGCAGCTGGATGGTGAGCGGGCCGCGCGGCGTGCGGGTCGCGCGCCAGATGCCGCTGGACACCATGCGCAGCGTGGGATCGCCCGGTCCGTGCCGAACCGGCGCGACGGTCAGCGGAAGGTCGAGCGGCCCATCCACGCCCAGCGAGAAGACCAGGTCCGGGCTCGGCGAACCGGGCATCGGTCGATGGTGGGTCATGACTGCGAGACGACGAGCGGCCGCTCGCCGGCCTGGGTGGCTTCGTATGTCGTGCGATCGCGAATGCCGCGATATCCCTCGGCCACGACGAGTGCCCCGACCACGCCGGCGAGGCTCGTCCCGGGTCCCGGCAGCAGGAGGAGATCCGGCGCGTACTCGCGCAGCGCCACGCGAAGTGCGGTGGCGAACCGGTAGGAGCTGACCAGGTACGCGCGCAGCGTGTAGTCCGCCAGCTCGGCGGGATCAGTCGACCACGGCGTGTGGCGCATGCCTCGACCGTCGATCAGTGTCGTGTGCGGCTGGCGGAACACGATCTGGGCGGCGCCGCGCTGGACGGCATCGGCGACGTCGGAGGCCAGGGGCGTGTGTTCGGCACTCGAGAGCGCGATCGGCCGCGGATAGGTGTCGCCGGCGATCGCCACCGGCGGAAGCGCAGTCATCAGCGTCTCGAGGCCGACGGCGCTGCCGCCGAGCACGGCATGCGGACCAAGCTCGATGCTCAGCCACGCCCCGCCCTCCGCCCGCTCCAAGGCTGACGCGAGGGTTCGCCGGCGATCGGCGATCGGTCGCCAGTCGGCATCGGTCAGCGGATAGAGCAGCTGGCCGCCGCTCGCAGCCGCGGGGCGATCCCCCGAGGTGCCGGGATCCTGTGCCATACCGATCTCCTGCACGAGTCGCAGGCCATCGAGGACGTCGAGCGCCCCGGCGACGGCGAGCGCGCTGCACCATCCCAGGCCATTGCCGAGCACCGCCACCGTCTCGTGCTGGGCGGCCATCGCCGCCGCGTCGCGGAGCGAGGCGAGGTAGATCAGCGGCGCCACGTTGGCCGGGCGCAGGTGGATGGCGGGCACGAAGACCCGGGCCGACATGAGCTCCCCGAGTGGCAGCAGGCCGGCCGCGCCACGGCGCTCATCCAACGCCGAGGCCAGGATCGCCTGTGCCTCGTCGGGCGGCTCGAGGGCGGCAGCGGTGAATGCGCCGCGACCGGGGAGCACGACCGCGGCGCGGCTCATTGGCGCGCGACCCGCCGCGCGGCCGCAACGATCTCATCCACCTCGACGAGCACGGCTGACGTCGCCGTGCCGAGCGGCACGAAGCTGTCGACTGCCCGGACCGAGGCCGGCCGATCGCCGATGCCACGCTCGGCGAGGTCGGCGACGATCGCATCGGCGACGCCGGCACCGGTGGCGCGGCACTCGTCCACGACGAGGACCCGACCCACCTGCCCGGCCTGTGCGTGCAGCGCATCGAACGGGAGCGGGCTGAGCCAGCGCAGGTCGACGACCCGACACCGGATGTCGTCCTCGCGCGCGAGGCGGGCAGCCGCCTGCAGGCTGAGGCGATAGCCGTTGGCGTACGAGACGATGAGCAGGTCCGGCGGACCGCCATCGTGCGGCTCGACGATCCCGATCTCCCCGGGGAGCAGTGCCGCCGGCGGTGGCGGGTAATCGGCGAGCCAGCCGCCGTCGCCCGGCTCGAGCAGATCCTTCTCGTGGTAGAGGGCGATCGGCTCGAGGAAGATGACGATCCGGCCGTCCTCGATGGCCATGGCGATGGCGCCGCGCAGCATCCGCGCCGCGTCGGCGCCTCGCGAGGGGCAGGCGATCACGATGCCGGGGATGTCCCGCAGCGCGCCGATGCTGTTGTCGTTGTGGAAATGCCCGCCGAAGCCCTTCTGATAGGCGAGGCCGGCGACGCGGACGACCATGGGGTTGCGGAACTGGCCGTCGCTGAAGAACTGGAGCGTGGCCGCCTCTCCGCGCAGCTGGTCGAGCGCGTTATGGATATACGCGAGGTACTGGATCTCGGGAATCGGCAGGAGGCCGATGTGCGCCGCGCCCTGCGCGATGCCGAGGATCGTCGTCTCGTCGAGCAGCGTGTCGAAGACACGGCCGGCGCCGAACCGGCGCTGGAGACCGGATGTCACGTTGTAGACGCCACCCTTGCGACCGACATCCTCGCCGAAGAGGATCAGCTCCGGGCGACGGCTGAACTCGTCGACGAGCGCCGCGTTGATCTGGCCGGCGAGCGTGCGGGCGTTCGGCTGTCGGCTCTCCTCGGGCAGCGACCCGCCCCACGTCCCGCGGCGCGTCTCCTCGTCTGGAACCGGCAGCGCAGCGCGGGCGGCGACGCGGTCCGGGTGGTATGGGGCGAGCGGGCCCATGACCTCGGCGGTCGTCTCGAGGCGCGGTCGACGGGTCGCCTCCTCGGCGGCGGCTGTCACCCGCGCGCGCGTCTCCTCGACGATCGCCCGCAGCGTGGCGGGCGTCGCGGCGCCGGTCTCGACCAGGCGGCGCGCGTTGCGCAGCAGCGGGTCGCGCAGCTCGACCTCGGCGATCTGCTCCAGGCTGCGGTACGCCTGCTCGGCATCGGAGCCGGCGTGACCCCAGAGGCGCACCGTCGGCAGGTGGAGGAATGCCGGCTGGCGGCTGCGGCGTGCCGTCGCGATGGCGCCTGCCACCGCGTCCCAGACCTCGTCGATCTCGCCATCCGCGCAGGTGTAGGCGAGGTGGGGCTGGTTGCCGAACGTCTCGGCGATCCAGCCGGCCGGGGTCGGGACGCTGATCCCGGTCCCGTTGTCCTCGCACAGGAAGATGATCGGCATCGGCAGGCCGGTCCGGGCCGCGTAGCGCGCCGTGTTGATCGCCGCCAGCGCGGTCGCATGGTTCGCGCTCGCGTCGCCGAACGAGCACAGGACGACCGCATCGGCGGGCAGCTCCGCGGCGACGCCCAGGCGGCGAGCGCGCGCCAGGCTGAAGGCGAGGCCCATGGCTTTCGGCAGGTGGCTGGCGATCGTCGACGTCTGTGGCGGAACCCACAGGGCGCGGCTGCCCCAGACCTTGTGCCGGCCGCGCGCGATCGGGTCGTCCGCGGAGGCCACGATGCCGAGCAGCGCGTCGAAGGCCGGCGTGGAGCCGGGGAGCTGACGGGCGCGCGCCATCATGAATCCGCCCGAGCGGTAGTGCAGGAATGCCGGGTCGCTGACGCGCAGCTGCGCACCGACGATCGCGTTCTGCTCGTGTCCGGCGCTGCTGATCGTGTAGAAGCTGCGGTTCGTCTTCTTCAGCTCGCGCGCCGCGACGTCGATCGCGCGGCTCAGCACCTGGTCCTCCCACAGGCGGACCGCGTCCCGCGCCGTCAGGCCGCTGCCCGGGCGCAGCGGCGCCGACGGCTCGATCGAGGTGCGGGGCTCGGCGCCCGCGAGGTAGGCGTCGAGCGCAGTCTCGACGACGGGAACACGATCGAACGTCATGCGGGCTCGGCGCGCGGCTCCAGCGGGTGGTGGGCCTCCGAATCATAGCCGTCGCCCCGCGGGCCTCAGGACGGAAACCCGCCGCCGGTCGTGACACCGATCCAACCGACCAGCGCAAGGCCGACGAGCTGGCCGGCGCGTGCCGCGATCGAGGCCCGCGCGCGGCGGGCGAGGGTGAGGAAGCGGCTGAGCTGCATGGTGGGTGCCTCGTGCGCGGCCCCCGGCGCCGAATGGCGCCGAACGGAACCGCGCGCGCATGAAAGCCGATGCCGCTTACTGCGCCATTACCCGCGACTTACCGGCGCGCACGAGGCGTCGACGACGCCGCTTCGCCCACCTCGAGACGCTTCAGCCGAGCGAGATGAGGACGATCCCGATCACCGCCAGGAGAACACCGAGCAGGCCGAGGGGCGGCAGCTCCTCACCGCCGACGGCCCGCGCCAGGACCATGGTGACGAGCGGATAGACACCGGACATGGCCGCTGCCAGCCCGACCGCAATCTCCCCGCGCGCCAGGACGAAGAGTCCGTTGCCCGCCACGTCCAGCACCCCCGCAAGCGCGATGAGCGCGATCAGAGGCATGGTCGATCCGCGCGCCTCCGGGCTGATGCGCGTGCCGACGACGATCGCGACAGCGGTGACGAGGACTGACGACGAGGCGCGCGACGCGACGAGTGCCCACAGTGCGTCCCCCTCGGCCGCCAGGTCCAGGAGCACGAACCACGCCCCGAACGAGATACCCGCGATCGCCGCGAGGCGGAGCGCGTCGCCGCGCATCCCGCCCGACAGCGTGGCACCGCTGGCGGCGGTGGCTGCCAGGGCCGCGAAGCCGACGCCGACCAGCTGCAGGCCCGTCACGCTCGCACCGAGCAACGCCCCCACGACGAGTGGAATGACGACCGATCCGACGCCCGAGAGAGCGGTGACGATCCCCATGCTGCCCATCGACAGGCCGCGGTACAGCGCCGCGAGGCCCAGCCCGCCCGCCAATCCGGCAGTCGCCCCGATCCACAGCGCGCCAACGTGCGGCGCAGGCGCGCCGCTGATCAGCAGGACGGCGAGGATGCCAACGAGCCCCACCACCTGCGCCCCAGCGGCCACCGCGAGCGCCGGCAGCCGTCGGGACGCCGTGCCGCCGGTGAAGTCGCCGGCGCCGAACGCCAGCGCCGAGCCGATGCCGAAGACGATGCCGAGCTCCACGGGCCTCCTCTCGTGGCGTCGTCCGGGCGGCGCCGATCGGGCCGGAGCGTAACAGGCTTGACATCGACAAACGGCGCGCCGCAGAGTGCGCCAATCTCGCGCTGAACGCGCCCCTCGAGTGGCCATTCCATGGCCGGCGCGCGCTCCGCGGGAGCTGCACAAGGGCGTCGATGACCGCTGACACTCCGGTTGCCGCGCGGGGAGGTTCGGGCGTGCCCGCCGTGCGTCTCGTGGGCATCACGAAGCGCTTCGGCGCGGTCGACGCGGTGGCCGAGCTCGACCTCGACATCCTCGACGGCGAGTTCTTCAGCATGCTCGGCCCATCGGGCTCAGGAAAGACCACGACGCTGCGCATGATCGCGGGCTTCGAAGCGCCGACGAGCGGGCGGATCGAGCTCCACGGCCGCGACGTGACCGGCCTGCCGCCCTTCGACCGCGAAGTCAACACCGTCTTCCAGGACTACGCGCTCTTCCCGCACATGAGCGTTGGCGAGAACGTTGCCTACGGCCTGGCCGTCCGGCGCGTGCCGCGCGCCGAGCAGCGCGAGCGCGTCGCCGACGCGCTGCGCATGGTCCGCCTGCCCGACTACGAACGGCGACGCCCCCTCCAGCTCTCCGGCGGGCAGCGCCAGCGCGTGGCGCTGGCCAGGGCCCTCGTCAACCGGCCGCGCGTCCTGCTCCTCGACGAGCCGCTCGGCGCACTCGACCTGAAGCTGCGCCAGGAGATGCAGATCGAGCTCAATGCGATTCAGCAGCAGGTCGGGATCACATTTGTCTACGTCACCCATGACCAGGAAGAGGCGCTGACGATGAGCGACCGGATCGCCGTCTTTCACCTGGGCCGCATCGAGCAGATCGGCACGCCGGCTGACGTCTACGAACGACCGGCCACCGGCTTCGTCGCCGGCTTCGTCGGCACCTCGAACCTGCTGACCGATGCCGCCGCGCGGACGATCACCGGCCTCGACGGCGTGTTCACCGTCCGGCCCGAGAAGATTCGCATCGAGGCCGAGCACGCCGCGGTGCGGAACGGCGGGATCAGCGCCACCGGCACGGTCCGGGAGGTGGTGTACCTCGGGCCGGACACGCGCTACATCGTCGCGCTCGATGCCGGCGGTGAGCTCGTCGTCACCCAGCAGAACCTCGAGACGTCGTCGGACGACGTCGCCGCGGCGCGGGGGAGTCGCGTTCGCCTGGCCTGGTCGCGCGAGCACCTCCTGCAGGTGAGCGACGAGCAGGCCGAAGCCATTGGTCCAGGGGGGTCATGAACGTCCGGAGACGGACGACGGAGGAGAACCATGCGAGTCCTGCGCATACCCGCGCTTCTGTCCGTGCTGGCTCTGCTCGCGGCCGCCTGTTCGGGCGGCCCGGCCGGTAGTGCGGCGGCCACGCCACTCGCCTCGCTGGGCGAGGGAGAGGGGGAGCTGAATCTCATCATCTGGGCCGGCTACGCCGAGGACGGCTCGTCGGACCCGGCCTATGACTGGGTCAACCCGTTCGAGGAGGAGACCGGCTGCCAGGTCAACACCCAGATCGGCTCTGACTCGGCGAACATGGTGCAGCTGATGCAGTCCGGCGAGTACGACGGGGTCTCGGCCTCCGGCGACGCGACCCTGCGGCTGATCGCCGGCGGCGAGGTGGCGCCGGTCAACGTCGAGCTCATCCCGAACTACGCCAACGTCTTCGAGGGGCTCAAGCTCCAGCCACACAACAGCGTCGACGGCGTGCCGTACGGCGTGCCGCACGGTCGCGGCGCGAACCTGCTCCTCTACAACACCGAGGAGTTCTCGACCCCACCCACCAGCTGGAGCGTGCTCTGGGAGAGCGACTCGCCGGCAGCCGGAGCCATCAGCGTCTACAACAGCGCGATCTACATCGCCGATGCGGCGCTGTACCTGATGAAGCATCAGCCTGACCTCGGCATCGAGAACCCGTACGAGCTCGACCAGGCGCAGTTCGACGCCGCGGTTGCGCTGCTCGAGGCGCAGAACGAGATCATCGGTGAGTACTGGAGCGATGCCGCACAGCAGGTCCAGAACTTCGCGAGCGGCGACATGCTGGCCGGCACCAGCTGGCAGTACCAGGCCAACCTTCTCGCCACCGATGGCGCGCCGACCGACGTCGTGCTGCCGGAAGAGGGCTCGACCGGCTGGTCGGACACCTGGATGATCAGCTCGAAGGCGGCCCATCCGAACTGCATGTACCGATGGATGGACTGGATCATCAGTCCCGAGGCGAACGCCATGGCCACGGTCTGGTTCGGTGAGGCGCCGGTGAGCGAGGCGGGCTGCGAGGCGGCCGAGGCCCTCTCGCCGGGCCACTGCGACACGTTCCACGCAACCGACGAGGCGTACTTCGACCAGATCTGGTACTGGACCACGCCCCAGACCGAATGCGGTGACGACCGCGGAGCGGTCTGCAAGGACTTCAATGCCTGGACGCAGGCCTGGACCGAGATCACCGGCTCGTGACGCGCCGTTGACCGTTGCACCCCGGCTCCCCGGTGAGCGCCCTGCTCGCCGGGGAGCCATGCGATTCCCGTGACCACCGTCGCGTCCGAAGCTTCCGCACCTCGCCGCCTGGCGGCGGCCCTGTGGCGGCGGCCGACGCTCGGCAGGTGGCTGCTGCTGGCGCTTCCGCTCGCCTGGCTGGGGCTCGTCTACCTCGGCTCCCTGGCGGTCCTATTCCTCAACGCCTTCTGGCGCCTGGACCCGTTCACCGGGCAGGTCGTCCGAGAGCTGACCTTCGACAACTTCATCACCCTCGCCACGACCGAGGTGTTTCGCACGATCACGCTGCGGACGCTCGGCATCGCGGCGGCGGTCACGGTCGCCTGCGCGCTGATTGCCTTCCCGATCGCCTACTACATGGCCCGCGTCGCGTCGCGCCGCGCGCGTGCGGTGATGCTCGTCGCGATCCTCATGCCGCTCTGGTCGAGCTACCTGGTCAAGGTCTACGCCTGGCGCACGATCCTCGCCGGCAACGGGCTCCTGGACTGGCTGCTCGCCCCGTTCGGTCTCGCGTCGCCGGGATTCGGCGAATTCGCGATCTGGCTCGTCTTCACCTACCTGTGGCTGCCGTACATGATCCTGCCGATCTTCACGGCCCTCGAGCGACTGCCCCCGTCGCTGCTCGAGGCCTCGGCGGACCTGGGGGCGCGAGCCGGCTTCACGTTCCGTCGCGTGATCCTCCCAATCACCATTCCGGCGGTTGCGGCAGGCTCGATCTTCACCTTCAGCCTGACGATCGGCGACTACATCACCCCTCGCCTCGTCAGCAACACGAAGTTCATCGGCAACGTGGTGTACGAGAACGTCGGCGTGGCCGGCAACATCCCGCTGGCAGCGGCCTTCGCCCTGGTGCCGGTGGTGGTGATGATCGCCTACCTCTTCGTTGCCCGGCGCATCGGCGTTGTTGTCATCGCAGAAATATCCGGAC
>DAINOY010000036.1:0-9975 GCA_036743735.1 Chloroflexota bacterium | reverse complement strand
ACGGGCTGGCGGTGCGTCGATTCCGCGAGCTCGTTCCGCAGGGCGAGATCGGAATCGCGCTCAGTCTGGCGGCGACCTATCCGAAATCGGAGACCGATGCCGACCGCGAGGCGGCGCATGCCTCCGACGGCTACACGAACCGCTGGTTCCTCGACCCGCTGCTGCGCGGCCGGTACCCCGACGACATGGTCGAGCGCTTCGCGGGCGCTGGTGCCGAGCCGCTGCGCGCCGTGCGCGATGGCGACATGGCGGTCGTCGCCACGCCGATCGACTTCCTCGGCGTGAACTACTACTTCCGGCGCCTGATCAGCGCCGGGGGAGGGGAGTTCGGCTGGACGGTGCAGGAGCATGCCGAACCAGGCGTGCATACCAGCGATATCGGCTGGGAGTTCCATCCGGATGGGCTGTACGACCTCCTGGTCGGGATCCATCGCGAGTACGGGGGCCTGGCCATGTACGTCACCGAGAACGGGACCGCGCTCCACGACGTCGTCGGGCCCGATGGGCGCGTCCGCGACCCGAGGCGAATCGACTACCTGCGCCGCCACCTTCTGGCTGCCGGCCGCGCCTTGTCCGATGGCGTCGACCTGCGCGGCTACTTCGTGTGGTCGCTCCTCGACAACTTCGAGTGGGCGATGGGCTATCCGCCGCGCTTCGGCCTCGTCCATGTCGACTACGAGACCCAGCGCCGCACGCCGAAGGAGAGCGCGGCCTGGTACAGCGAGGTGATCCGTTCGGGCTGGGTCCCCGACGACGCGTAGCGGCCGGGCCGCCTGCGTCAGATGACCGCCAGCGCGCGCTCGACCGCGCCACCGGGACTGGAGAGGACCGCCGCGTGGCGTCCTGCCTCCGGCAGCGCATCGAGGATGCGAGCCATCGACGCCTGGGCCAGGACCACGACGTCGACCCGGCCGCGAAGCGCCTCGTAGCCGGCCCGCACCAGCGCATCATGCCGGTCGCGGTCGCCGGCGCGCAGCGCCGCGTAGGCTCCGTCGCACAGCTGCTCGACGATCTCCACCTCCCGGCCCGCGTCTCGGGCCGTGCGCCGAATGAGCGCCGCGGTCGGGCGGAGGGTGCTGCGCAGCGTCGCCAGGACGCCGATGCGGCGTCCGGCGTCGACCGCCTCCTGCGCCATCGCCACGTCGACGCGCACGACCGGCACGCCGACGGCGCCGGCGGCGGCCTCGACCGCTTCGCCAATGGAGGAGCAGGTGACGAGCACCGCGTCCGCGCCGGTTGCTGCGGCCTCGCGAACGCGGGCTGCCACGGCGCTGCGGTTCGCATCGGTCAGGCCGTCGTTCGCGATCGCGTCGGCGAGCAGCTCCTCGTCGACGATATGGACGGTCTCGACATCAGGCCGCGCCGTGCGCACGAGGCGCTCGAAGACCGGCTCGAGCATGGGGGCGGTGTGAACGATGGCCAGCTTGGGCATCGGTCCATGATGGGAGGCGCCCGAGGTGGTCGCAACTCGCTATCCTCGATGGCGATGGTCGAGCTGCTGCGCGAATCGGGGATGCCCGTCGTGCGGGGCCGTGGCTATCGCCTCGCGCTGCTGCCCGATCGTCCCTTCGCGCGGTTGAGCGACGACGCAGGCGCCTGGGCGGATCTCGCGCTCTTCGCCAGCCTGCACACCTCGCAGGGGCTCGATGACACCGCGGCGCTTGCCGATCCGCGGGTGGAGCAGCACGACGATCGGATCGTCATCTGCGTGGAGGCGACGAGCAGCCGCTGGGACTCGCGTCGCACGCTCGTCGCCTGTCACGAGGACCGGATCGAGACCTGGACCGAGATCACCGGCAGCGGCGACCTGACGGATGCGCACCTGCTCGGCGGCTTCTGTTCTGCGATCCGGCGCTGGGGGAGCGGCTTCCTGGCCAGCGGGCACGCCTTCGCGAGCCTGATGAGCCCCGAGCCATCCGATCCGACGCGCGCGGTTCAGCCGGCGGGGGAGCCGGCCGCGCTCGACGTGGTCGGCAACTCGCTGCCGGGCCGCGGGCACTGGTTCTTCACGCCGCCGCCGTTCTGCCTGGCGCTGAGCCGCGACCAGCCGCCGGCGCCAGCCATGGAACCTGCCGAGCGGCTGCCGTTGCCTGCCGGACCGTGGCTCGGCATCGGGCTGGTTGCCGACGCGGGTGCGCACACGTTCACCGGCATGCACTACGAGCCGGTCGAACGGGCCTTCAGCCTGCGCCTCGCCTACGAGGGCGCCACCGCCGTGGACGGGTCATTCGCCACGCCCCGGGTCGCACTCTTCCCCGGGCAGTCCGATCCTTACGCCACGCTCGCCGCCCACGCGGCGCTCCTGCGCGAGGGCGGCCGCACGCACGCGCCGCCGGAAGGGTCCGCGTGGTGGCGCCGCCCGATCTTCTGTGGATGGGGCGCCCAGTGCCATCTCGCCGGGCCTGCCGGCCACGCCCCATCACTGTCTCGCCAGGAACATTACGACCGATGGCTCGACGGGCTCGAGGCGCGCGGGATCCGCCCCGGCACGATCGTCATCGATGACAAGTGGCAGCTCGCCTACGGCACGAACGAGGCGGACCCGGACCGATGGCCCGACCTGCGCGCCTGGATCGCAGCGCGCCATGCGCGCGACCAGCGCGTGCTGCTGTGGTGGAAGGCCTGGGACCCCGAGGGCCTGGCACCCGAGCGCTGCGTGCGGAACGCGGCCGGGGGCGCCGTGGCGGCCGATCCGACCGAGCCCGGCTATCGGTCCATCCTCGGACGATCCGTGGAGCGGATGCTGGGTCCCGCGGGCTATGACGCCGACGGGCTGAAGATCGACTTCACCGCGAACACGCCGTCGGGGCCGGGCATGACGCGGCATGGCGCCGCCTGGGGCGTGGAGCTCCTGCGCGAGCTGCTGGCGACGGTCCACGAGGCGGCGGTCGGCGTCAAGCCGGACGCGTTGCTCATCACCCACGCGCCGAACCCGTACCTGGCGCCGTATGCCGGGATGCTGCGCCTCAACGACGTGATGCGCCTCGATGACCCGCAGCCGGGCGCCCCGTACGTGGCGCACATGCGCCACCGGGCGGCGATCGTCCGCGCGGCGTGCCCGGATTCGCTGATCGACACCGACCAGTGGGCGATGCCCGACCTCGCGACCTGGCGCCGCTACGCGGCGATCCAGCCGCAGCTCGGGGTGCCCTCGCTCTACTACGCCACGCACATCGATCGCAGCGGCGAGGCGCTCACCGCTGCCGACGACGCGCTCATCCGCGCCTGGGACTGAGAGCCGCGCCGGTCCCGGTTCAGCGGCCGGTCGAACCGGTCGTCGCGATCCCCTCGAGGAAGTAGCGCTGGCCCAGGAAGAAGACGATGATCATCGGCACGGTGACGATGACGCCGCCCACGGCCAGGAGCTCGAAGTGGCGCTCGCCACCGATCGACGGGTTGTCGATCACCGCCTTCAGGCCGCGCGGCAGGGTGAACAGGCTGACGTCACGCAGGAAGATGAGCGGCTTCACGAGATCGGTCCAGGCTGCCTTGAGCTCGAACACGAAGACGACGATGAGCGCCGCGCGGGTCAGCGGCATCGCGACCGACCACCACATGCGCAGGTAGTTCGCGCCGTCGACGCGCGCCGCGTCGAAGAGCTCCCGCGGCAGGCCCAGGAAGAACTGGCGCAGCAGGAAGATGTAGAACGGCGACGCGAACAGGTTGCCGGCCCACAGGGGGACGAGCGTGTTCACCCAGCCCAGCGCGTTCCAGATGAGGAAGTTCGGGATCATCGTCACCGCGCCCGGCAGCATCATGCTGGCGAGGACGATCCCGAACACCGCGTTCCGGTATGGGAAGCGGAAGTAGGCGAAGGCGAAGGCCACGAGCGCCGAGCTGAAGGTGACGGTGATCGCGGCCAGGAACGAGACGATGAGGCTGTTCAGGCTCCACTGCGCCATGGAGGTGAGCTGGAAGAGGCGCGAGTAGTTCTCCCACATCACCGGATCGGGAATCAGCTCCCCGTTGAAGACATCGGCGCCCGGCTTGAGTGACGCCGAGATGAGCCAGATGAACGGGTAGATGAACAGGATCGTGAAGAAGATGAGCAGGATGAAGAACCCGATGCGGGAGGCGATGTTGCGCACCGAGGCGGGACGTCGGGTCGTGGCGACCGCAGCCGGGCGCTCGATGCCCGGCACGAGGGATCGGTCGGCGTGGGTCTCGGTGGCCATTCACTCGCCCTCGTAGTAGACGAAGCGCTGGCTGATCCGCAGCTGCACGAGCGTAATCGCCAGGATGACGATGAAGAGCACCCACGCCAGCGCCGAGGCGTAGCCCATCTTGAAGAACTCGAAGGCGTTGCGGAACAGGTAGATCACGTAGAAGAGCGCGGCGCGCTCACTGCCGGCGCCCATCCCCTGCTGCTGCCCGTAGAACATCGTGTAGATCTCGCTGAAGAGCTGGAGCGAGGCGATGGTGTTGATGACGATCGTGAAGAAGAGGGCGCCGCTGATCATCGGGACGGTGATGTTCGTGAACTGCGTCCAGGCGTTGGCGCCGTCGATCTTCGCGGCCTCGTAGAGCTCGCCCGGCACGTTGCGCAGCGCCGCGAAGTAGATGATGACGGTGCCGCCGATGCTCCACAGCATCATGATCACGATCCCGTTCTTCACCCAGTCCGGGTCGTTGAGCCAGCTTGGGCCGCGGATGCCGAAGAGGCCGATGAACTGGTTGAGGAGCCCGCTCTGGCCGTTGAGGATGAGCAGGAAGAGCGTGCCCACCGCCACCGCCGGCGTCAGGTTCGGCAGATAGAACGCGGTTCGGAAGAACCCGGCCATCCGGCCGCCGACCTTGTTCAGCATCATCGCCAGGATCAGGCCCAGGATGCACGAGAGTGGAACGAAGAGGACCGTGAAGTAGAGCGTGTTCCAGAGAGCGAGCGGCACGTTGCGGTCGCTCATCATCGCGGCGTAGTTGGCGATCCCGATGAAGTCGCCGCGGTCAGTCAGCGGATCGTAGTTCGTGAAGCTGAGCCAGAGGCTCCAGACCATGGGGATCGCCGTGAAGACGATCAGGCCCACGATCCATGGGCTCAGGAAGAGCAACACCCACGGGATGAGCTTCCGGTCGCTCGTCGTCCAGCGCCCCCGGCGGGGACGCTGGACGACCGATTGGGCGCTCATGCGAGCACCGTTCTCCTACCGACCGAGGCCTACGGCGCCCCCGATGCCGCGGCATCGATGGCGGCCTGGGCATCCTCGTCGGCCTGCTGCAGGGCCTCCTGCGGGGTCATCTGTCCGGTGAGCGCCTGGTCGATGGCGGTGAGGACGATCTGACGGAACTCCTCGCCCGCCGGCGAGGCCGGCACCGCGTAGGCGCCGTCCCACGACTCCTGCACCGCGTTGACCGCGGCCTCGAAGACCGGCTGGTCGGACAGATCGACGAGCTCGCCGAAGATCGTGTCATCGGCCTCGGTGTTGCCCGAGTAGACGCCGGTGAACGGCAGGCCATCGGCCTCGCGAGCCTGCTTGCGCGTCTCCGCGGCGGCGATCCAGGCATCGGCCTCGGTCATCGCCGTGATGAAGGCGCAGGCGCCCTCCGGATTATCGCTGCCCTCGATGATCCCCCAGCCGGACCCCTCCTGGAAGGTGATCGGATCACCCTCGGTGGTGAGGAACGGCGTGGCGAGCAGATCGAGGTCGGGCGAGTTCTCCGAGAGAACGTTGAGGTACCACTCCTGCATCGGGAAGGCGGCCTCGGTGCCGAGGTCGAACTGGTTCGGCGAACCGAAGAAGTCGCCATTGGTCTCGACGTTGTTCCGGAAGTCGAGGAACGGGGTGACGCCGCCGTGGGCGTCGATGATGCCCTTCGTGAACTCCAGCGCCTGGAGCACCTCGGGGGTGTCGAGCAGCGACTCGAGCCCGTCGTCGCTCAGCAGCTGCCCGCCGTTGGCGTAGACCCACAGGCCGAACATCGAGTAGTCGCCGGCCACCTTGGGATCGATCCCGATCTCGGTGATCGTGTCGCCGTCGAGGCTCAACAGCTGCTCGTTGGCCTGGGCGATCGAATCCCAGTTGCTCCAGTCGACCGATGCCGGATCGACGCCGTCATCGGTGAACTCGGTGTTCGAGCCCATCCAGATCGCGGTGTCGAAGAAGTCGGGCAGCGCGTAGATCGTGCCGTCCGAGGTGACCTGCTGCAGCGCCGCCTCGCGGAAGACCGAGGTGTCGATGCCGGAGCTGCTGATGCATTCGTCGAGTGGCTGGAGGCGACCCGAGGCGATATAGGTGCCGATGATGTCGCGGCTGATGCGCACGACGTCGGGCGGATCATCGCTCTGGAGCGAGGTCAGGAAGCCCGCCGAGTCGAAGCCCGACTCGCTGAACTGCAGGTTCAGATCCGGGTACTTGTCCTGCGTGTACTCGACCCGGGTCCGCGCCACGACGTCGTCGGTGGAGTCGTAGCTGAACCCATAGACGAAGAGGTCGCCGCTCGCGGCCATGCCGCCCGGCGCCTCCGAACCTGCCGGGGGCTCAGAGCCACCCGTCGTCGGTGCTTCCGATGCCTCCTGCGTCTGGCTGCTGCTGTTCGGCCCGCAGGCCGCAAGGATCAGCGCCAGGATCGCGAAGAGCGTGAGGTGCCTGAACCGGAATCCCATCCGTGTCTCCCTCGTTAACGTCCTCGGCCTCGTGCCACGCACAGGCGCGGCGGTGAGGCCCCGATATCGATACCCGCCCGCAGACCAGCCGGTCCGTTCATTGACACTGTCAACGGTCTGTCAAGTCCCACGTTACAGTCGGGCCGGCGCCGCCAGGAGTCGCTCAGGCGACGAACGCTTGGTCGCGGGGTGAGCGACACCACCGACCGGCAGGGCCTGGCGTGGCGCCGTCTCGACACCGATCGCTCCACGTTCGTCGTCGGCGAGATGCACGCGCCGGCGGCGGCGCCGGAACGGGGCTCCCCTGAAGAAGCCGTCGTGCGCGTACAGGTCGGTGAACTGCCACACCTCCGCGATCTTCCCGTCGACGATGCGCGAGAGGACGGTCTCGTCCACCTCGAGGGTCCGCGTGCCGCGGGCGGCCGACGCCCGCAGCCAGTGTGTCGCGTGATGATCGCTGGCCATCACGTCGAGCACGTCGAAGCGGTACGAGCCCTCGGCAATGCTGGCGATGCGGGCGAAGAGCATGAGGATTCCGTTGCGTCCCACGTAGTCGCCTGCGAGCGGGCTGACCCCCGGCACGTGCCAGACCGCGTCGGGCGTGAAGGCGTCGGCGAACCGAGCCAGGTCGCCCTCCTGGAGCGCACCGAGCATCGACCGAATGAGCCGGGCGTTGGCATGGTCTGGCATCGCGGCAACGCTTCGCATGAAGCGTGCCCGCTCGGACGAGCCGTGCGGATCGAAGTGGTTCAGGGCTCGGCCGCTCGCTATCCTCAATGCGGAGGATGGCTGCCCGAGGCAAGCATCGGTCGGCAGTGAGGAGGGTGCGACATCAACACCGGGCGGAGTGCCCCGTGACCGGCGAACCGCGATGGGAACGACTTTCGGATCACGTCATCGTCGTTCACGACACGACGAACGTCTACCTCGTCCACGATGGCGAGGAGGCAGTCGCGATCGATTTCGGCGACGGCGCGGCGCTCGACCTGCTGACCGAGCTCGGCCTGTCGCGTATCACCGACGTCTTCATGACCCACCACCACCGCGACGGCGCCCAGGGGTTGCCGAAGGCGGTCGAGGCGGGCGCCCGGATTTGGGTGCCGCCGGTCGAGGAGCAGCTCTTCGCGGACGTGGAGTCGCACTGGCAGAGCCGCGAGCTGCTCCTCAGCTACAACAACCGCGAGGACCGCTTCTCGCTGCTGTGGAGCGTGCCGGTGGCCGGGACCCTGCCCGAGTACCGGCAGATCACCGCCGCGGGCGTCCGCTTCGAGGTGGTCCCCACGCCGGGGCACACCGTCGGCTCGATCTCACTGCTGGCGACGATCGACGGGCAGCGCCTTGCGTTCAGCGGCGACCTCATCGCAGCTCCGGGTCAGGTCTGGTCGCTGTCGGCCACCCAGTGGAGCTACAACGGCGGGGAGGGGATCGGCGCCACGATCCTGTCGGCTCACGACCTGGCACGGCGGGCGCCGGATCGGCTGCTGCCCGCGCACGGCGCGCCGATCGAGGCCCCGCGCGATGCGCTCCTCCTGCTCGCCGAGCGCCTCGGGGCGCTGAAGGTGTTCCGCGACGGCGTGCGGTCGCCCTTCTTCGCCCAGATCGACCGTCCGTACCGACGCATCAGCGAGCACCTGCTGGCGAACCTGTCGAGCAACGCGAACTCCTACGTCCTGCTCTCCCGCAGCGGCAAGGCGTTGATCATCGACTACGGGTACGACGCGAGCACCGGCCTGGCGGCGGGCTCGGATCGCGCCGCACGGCGGCCATGGCTGTACACGCTGCCGCAGCTGAAGGAGCAGTTCGGCGTCTCCTCGATCGACGTCGCCATCCCGACCCATTACCACGACGACCATCTGGCCGGCTTCAACCTCCTGCGCGAGGTGGAGGGCACCCGGATCTGGGCCGGCGAGCAGATGGTCGAGGTGCTCGAGCATCCGCTCGATCGCGAGCTGCCATGTCTGTGGTTCGACCCCATCCCGGTCGACCGCAGCATCGAGCTCGAGCGCCCGGTGCAATGGGAGGAGTACGAGCTGACGCTGCACCCGCTCCCCGGGCACACGATCTACGCGGTTGCCATCGAGTTCGTGGTCGACGGCAAGCGCGTCCTGGCGGTGGGCGATCAGCTGCACGACGAGGGCTGGCTCTATCACCTGTTCCGGCACCAGCTGCCCCTGGCCGGTGGTGTTCCCACGACGCTCCCGCCCGCGCGGATGCTCAACTACGTGTACAACAACGGCTTCCGGATCAGTGACTACCGCACGACCGCGGAGCTCTATCGGCGCCTGAAGCCGGACCTCATGCTGTACGGGCACTGGGCGCCCGGCGTGGTGACCGATGACTACCTCACCGAGCTGATCGAGCGCGGCACGGAGCTCGAGCGCCTGCACCTCGAGCTGCTCGCCGATGAGCGCCACGAGCTGGCCGATGACGGCCCGCTCGCCGTCCTGGTGCCGTACCAGCCGCACGGCCGGCCTGGGCAGCCGATCGAGGTGACGGTCGAGCTGCGCAACCCGCTCTCGGAGCCGGCCAGCGCCCAGGTGGCGATCGTCGTCCCCGCGGGCTGGCAGGTGGAGCCCCGGGTGGCGGACGTCGAGCTCAACGGCACCGGTCCGACGCCGCTGCGGTTCACGGTCTGCCCGCCGGCAGGGTTGTCGGTCAGGCGGGAGCGGATCGCGGCCGACGTGACGGTCGACGGAACCCCGTTCGGACAGGTGGCCACGGCCCTCGTGACCCTCGAGTGACGCCACTGGGCCTGATCGAGGGATTCTACGGCCGGCCGTGGAGCTGGGCTGACCGCCTGCTGATGGCTGATCGCCTGGGGGACCTTGGCTTCCAGCTGTTCGTGCACGCGCCGAAGGACGATGCGCTCCATCGGTCGCTGTGGCGCGAGCCATACCTGCCCGAGGACGTGGCGCGCTTCGCTGAGCTCGCCGAGCGTTGCCGGCGCGGCGGCGTGGAGCTGGTCGTCGGTCTCAGCCCGCTGGCCGCGGTCTTCCATGGCGGCGAGGACACCGAGGCGGCGGTCGCGAAGCTGGCCGCGCTGGGCGAGGCCGGTGTCCGCGGTTTCGCGATCCTGTTCGACGACATGCCGGCCGAGTTCGCCGACCCCAGCGACGCCGAGCGCTTCACCTCGCTCGGGGCCGCGCACGCGGCGATGACGAACACCGTCCTGGCCCGGCTGCGGGCGCGAATGCCGGTCGACCGCATGCTCTTCTGCCCGCTCGACTACCACGGCAGCGGCGACACGCCGTACCTGCGCAGCCTCGGCGAGCTGCTCGATTCGAGCATCGAGATCTTCTGGACCGGGCGGGAGGTCTGCGCCGAGACGATCGCCGCCGACGACGTGGCGGGGGTGGGCTTCGCGCTGCGCCGGC
>DAINOY010000035.1:0-10280 GCA_036743735.1 Chloroflexota bacterium | reverse complement strand
AGGGTCGCGTAGCGCTCGACCTCGAGGACCTCGACGCCGCCGCCGGTCCAGGTCGACACGATCTTGGGCAGCGGGTCCCCAACGGCTCGCTCGGTGAAGCCGCGTCCCCAGCGCTTCGTCGCGTAGGGATAGCCGTTGATGTGATCGATGTCGATCTGGTGCAGGTTGGTCGGGCCGTCCGGCGTGTCGGCGTTCATGCAGGTCGCAGCAGCGGGGCCCTCGCTCTCGGGCGGGTTGCCCCAGTGCCGCAGCCCGATGGTGTGGCCGAGCTCGTGGCAGGCGACGTAGTCGCGACTGCCGTCGTCGCCCAGGTACGACGCGTAGCGCGGGTTGAGGTTGAAGATGAGCTCCTGGTGGCGGCACCATCGGTCGCCGCGCGTATTGAGGCCCTGCGGCGCATCGGGCGGACAGTTGACCCAACCGGCGGCACCGTTCTCACCGTAATCCCCCGAATAGGCGATGACGTCGGTCAGCGCTGTCAGGTCGGGCTGCTCGCGCACGACGAGCACCGTCGGGTCGTAATCCTCGGCCATGGTGTCGCGCAGCGAGGCCGCGAGCTCCGGCGTCAGCGACGCGTCGAAATGCACGTAGTGGCGCAGGTTGTCGCCCACGCTCGTGCAGCGCGGCGGGCTCACGTTCGGACGCTGGCAGATCGCCATGGAGCCGATGTCCCGGCCGCCGTGGTGCGCCGTGCCCATCGCCGGCGTGAGCAACAGCACGATGGCCGCGAGGAGCGCCGAGAGCCGCATGCCGCGCATCGTGCGTGGGGCGAGGAGCGCCGTCAAACGACGCCGGGCCGGGCTCAGTAGCGGCGGCTGCCCGCCCCGTTCAGGACGCGGTGGATCTCCGCTCGATAGCGGGCCCCGGCGGGATGCCGCTCCAGCCAGCCGAGGTAGTCGGGGTCGAGCTCCAGCAGCTCCTCGATCGTGCGACCGGCGTGATGCCCGAAGTCGAGCCGATGTGGGTCGAACGACGAGGCCTCGGAGTGCCCGGGTCCCAGTGCCACACGCCGCTCTGGCTCGATCGGTACGGGCTCCGCCCTGTTCTTCTTCTTCTTCCCGTCGGCCATGGCAGCAGCCCTCCGTAGTGGCATCGCGTGCATGCGCTGCCCGCTGGGGCGGATCGTACGCCCGCGCGAAGCGCCCGTGCAACGGATTTCAGGACCGATGGACCTCGTTCCCATCGACCAGCGTGAGCGTCGCCTTCACCGCGGGCAGGCGCTCGTCTGCTGCGAGCAGCGTCGCGAGATCGGCATCGAGCACGGCCAAATCGGCCCGCGCGCCGGGACGCAGGTGACCCTCGTCCGGCCGGCCGGCCGCCTCGCCCGCGGCGCTGGTGTAGGCCGCGAGGGCCAGGTGGAACGGCACCCGCTCATCGGCCGTCCACGCGCCGCGTGCGTCGCCGGGCATGTGACGCGCCACCGCGGCGAAGATGCCGAGCCACGGGTTCACCGACTCGATCGGTGCATCGGACCCGAAGACCAGCCGGGCGCCGGCCGCGGCGATCGATCGCCAGGCGTAGGCATCGGCCAACCGGTCGCCCCACGAGGCATCGGCCATGTCGCGGTCGGCCACGGCGTGGATCGGCTGCATGCTGGCCGTCAGGCCGGCGCCCACCAGGCGTGCCCGGTCGCCGGTGCGCAACAGCTGGAGGTGCTCGAGCCGATGCGGCGCTGCGCCCCGACGCCTCGGCCCCGCACCCTCGAGCGCGTCGAGGACCACTGCGGCGGCCCGGTCACCGATCGCGTGCACCGCCAGGCTGATGCCGGCCGGGATCGCCACCGCCGCTCTGGCGGCGATCGCCTCCCGGTCGAGCCGCAGGATGCCGGTGGCGCCATCCGGATCGTCCGCGTACGGCTCGAAGAGCGCCGCGGTGTGCGAGCCGAGCGCGCCGTCGGCGTAGTGCTTGGCCCAACCGACGCTGATCGTGCGGCTGCCCTCGAGCGGCGCGCCGGTGCGCACGCCCAGTGCGGCCGCCGCCGGAACGGCCGCCTGCGGGAGGTTGCAGCGCAGTCGCAGCCTGCCATCGAGCCGCGAACCGAGGGACGCGACGGTGCTGAACGTGTCCCCCAGCGCGGCGTACGCCCCGTGACCACCCGCGTCGGTCGCATCGCCGGCATCGGTCATTCCGGTGAGCCCGAGGGCGTGGAGCGCGCCGATCTGCTCGTCGAGCGCCATGCGCGTCTCGTCGAGTGACATCGGCGGCACGATGCCGTTCATGAGCTGCAGCGCAGTCTCGCGCAGGACGCCGGTGAGCCCCGCTGCCTCCCGCTCGAGTCTGCCGCCCTGGGGGTCCGCAGTCGCCTCGCTGATGCCCGCCAGGCGCAGTGCCGCCGGCGAGGCCCAGGCCGAGTGGCCATCGTGCGCGACGAGGTACGCGGGCCGCTCGCCCATCGCAGCGGCGAGCTCGGCGGGTCTGGCGAGCGCCTGTGCATGCCAACCGCGTCCCCTGACCCACGCGCCGGCGGGCAGCGCGGCAGCGGCATCCCGCAGCCGCGAAGCCATCTCCGCTGGGCGTTCGATGTCGTCGAGCCGCAGCTCGCGGCGGGCGCGTGCCAGGGCGACGAGGTGCGCGTGGCTGTCGGTGAGCCCCGGGATCACCGCGTGGCCGGTCAGATCGACGACCCGACAGCCGGGCGCCGCGGCGTCGAGGACATCGCGCCGAGTCCCGGCACTCACGACCCGGCCGCCCGCGATGCCGATCGCCTCGCCACGCTCGAGCCCGCGCGCAGTTGCGGCCAGCACCACGTCGCCGCACACGACCAGGCGCGCGCGGGTCACGGCTGCGCCCCGCCAGTGCCGGGATCGGCACCGATGCGCGGCGTCTTCACGTACGTGATCCTGCCCGAGCCGAACGCCATCTTCAGCAGCGCCGCCGGGACGACGAGCAGCCAGTGCCCGAGAAAGAGCGTGCCGCGCAGTGAGCGGCCCAGCAGGGCGAGGCCGCTGACGCCGTCCGCCGCCAATCCCGCGAGCGCCAGGAAGAACGTGCCGATCCCGTAGCTGACCGCCAGCGACGCCGGCACCGTCCAATCCGCGGGCTGCGGAAGGATGATCGTGACGAGTGCTGCGACGAACGAGGCCACGAACAGCGGCGGGACGAGGAACTCGGCCAACCACGCCAGGAAATCGAGCTTGCGACCGATGGGCAGGGCACTGCCGAGCAGCGCGGGGCCGTGCTCGATGAGCCGACGCAGGCTGCCCTCGGCCCAGCGCATGCGCTGGTGCCAGAGCGGCCCGGGCGCCTCGACCGCCTCCTCTCCCACCGCCGCCTCGGGTGCCAGGGCGATCCGCTCACCGGCGGCGGCGAGGCGCGTCGACATGTCGAGGTCCTCGGTCAACGCGGTGGCCCCCCAGCCGCCCAGGCGTTCCAGCACGTCGCGCCGAATGCACATGCCGTTGCCCCGGAACTCTGCGGTGCCGTCGGTCCGCCATCGCCCGCACTGGCTCGCCATGTCCATCAGCAGCTCCTCGCTCTGCGCGGCGGTCAGCGCGCCGCGCGACGCGTTCGTCGGCCGCTTCTGCGCCTGGAGCCCCGCGGCACCCGGATCGCGGCGCCAGGCGCGCATCGAGCGCTCGAGGAAGTCCGGCTCGACACTGGTGTCGGCGTCGATGGCGACGATGACGGCGCCGCGCGCGAACGGTGTCGCGTGGTTCAGCGCCGCGCCCCGCGTCGCCGGGCCGCTCCCGGGCTCGCGGCGCGTGACGAGCACGCGCCCCGGCGCCTCCGCCGCCGCACCGCGCGCGCGGTCCCCCGTCCCGGCGCGGGAGCCATCGTCGACGACGATCACCTCGAAGCGCGGCTCGCCGGCCGCGTGATAACGCTGCGCCGCCAGGCTGCGCGTGACGGCAGCGATCACCGGCGCCTCGTTCAGCGCCGGGACGACGAACGACACGAACGGCAGGTCGCTGGCGTCGCCGGTCGGGACGCCGGCCCCGCTGCGGCCGTGCCGCAGCGCCGCGCGCATCTCGCGCCACCCGTGCCAGGCGAGGTAGGCGACATAGCCGACGGAGACCGCGATGATTCCCTGGAGCAGCCTGGCGGCGAGCGGTGCGACGACCGCCAGCCAGGCGACGGCAATCGAGATCAGCAGGACGGCCGCTGCGGCGAGCCTACTCGCCATCCGGTGCCGGCCGGCGGCGCCGGCGCCGGCCTCCGGTCGCCGGGGCCGCCGGGGCCGCCGGGATGGGTGGCTCGACGCGCAGCGGCAGCTCAGCGTCAGCCTCCCCGGGCGCGTCGTGCCCGTGCAGCCCCTCGCGACTGTTGCGCCGCCATGAGGCCCAGCCGGCAGCGAGCGTCGCGAGGCCCAGGATGGCCATTACGATCGGCAGGCCGGCGCCCGGGAACGCGATGTTCAGCAGGTCTGCCGCGACCGGCGCCGCGACGACCGGCAGGAACGAGGCGACCGACAGCAGCGTGTTGAGGATGCCGAAGATCCGACCGCGGACGTCGGGCGGCAGCTCCTCCTGCAGCGCGGTCTGCGACGGGATCGCCACGAACGCGTACTCGACGCCGGCGGTCATCGAGACCGCGACGACGAGCGCCACGAGCGAGAGGACCGGCGCGAGGACATCCGGCAGCGCCCCCTGGATCGGACCGACCGCCGGCTGGAGGAGCAGCGTCAGTGGCTTCACGATCGCGAGCAGGATCAGCGTGACGCCCATGGCAACCAGGCCGATATCGACGAGCAGGCGCTTGGGAATGCGTCCGCCGTACGCGTTGAGGAACAAGATGCCGATCACCGCGCCGAGCCCGGCCGGACCGACGACGAAGAAGAAGTCCTGGGACGAGAGTCCGAGCACGTCGCGAGCGAAGGTCGGGCCGACCGCGCCCATCACGCCGATCAGCGACGCCGCGATGCCCAGGTACGTGAGGGACCAGGCGATCCGCGGCGTGGAGCGCACGAAGGCAATCCCCTCCCGCATCTGGCCGACGAGGTCGCGCACCGCGCGCTCGGCGGCGTTGTCGCGTCGGGCGGCCGGCTCGGGAGGGACCCTGGGGAGGGGCAGGATCGCGGCCGCCGCCAGGCCGAACATCACGGCCACGGTGACGTAGACGCCAACCGGGCCGGTCGTCTTCAGCAGGAGCGGCCCGAGGAAGCCGAACCCGAGCGCAAAGGTGGCGTTGATCGTCAGCACGAAGACCGAGTTCGCCGCCATGAGATGCCGTCGCTCGACGATGCGCGGGATCGCGGTCAGCTCCGCCGGAGCAAAGAACGCGGTAACGATCGCGATGAGGAAGTTGATGCCGAAGACGAGCGGGATGTTCGCGCCGGACGCATCGGCCGCGACGAAGATGAACAGGATCGTGCCGACCGCCCGCGCGATGTTGCTGCCGAGGAGGATCAGGCGCGCATCGGTCCGTTCGACGACCACGCCCGCCCCGGTCGAGAAGAGGACGGCTGGGACCAGGAAGGTCAGGATCAGGATCGCGTTGGCGGTCGCCGAGTGGGTCGAGGCGTCGACCACCGCCATGAGCCCGGCCAGGACCATGTTGCTGGCCAGCTGGCTGAGCAGCTGGGCCGTCCAGAGGGAGACGAAGCGGCGGTTCTTGAAGACGTGACCGGCGCCCGAGAGATCCTGCGTGCCGAGCTCGGGCAACTCTGGATGGGACATCGCGGCCTAGTCTGCCGCAGGGCCGCGGCTCACGTACCCGGTGAAGCGTCGCTCGACCTCGAGCCGGTCGAGGAGGATCCGCCGGCCACAACCGGCGCAGATGAGCCCGATGTCGGCGCCGAGACGCACCACCTCCCACTCGTGCGCACCGCACGGATGGGCCTTGCGCAACGTCAGCCGATCCCCCAACCGCAGGTCGCCGAGCTGGACCATGTCGCTACTCGGCCGACTCGTCGGCCGTCGCGCCCGTGAACGTGAACGATCCGACGCGCAGAGCCGGGATCCGGGTGGCGATCCCGGTGTACTCAGCCATCGTCAGCCGGGTCTCCGCGGTCGCGGCCTCGATCCGTGAGAACGCCTCGGGAATCGACTGGGTGAAGCGCAGGTTCCGGATCGGGCGGCCAATGCGCCCGTTCTCGATGAGGAAGGTCCCGTCCTTCGTCATCCCGGTCAGGACAGCCTTCCGCGGATGGACGATGTTCACGTAATGGAAGCGAGTGACCCAGATCCCGCGCTCGATGCCCTCGGTCAGCGATTCGGTCGAGCTCGCCTGGCCGCCGGCCATGAACAGGTTCCAGGCCAGCGGGCCCCACGTGTTCGGCGCCGGCAGGCCGTGGCCCGTCGACGCGATGCCCGCACGCCGAGCCGTGGCGCTGTCGTGGACCACGCCGACCGCGACCCCATCGCGCACGAGATCGACGCGCTGTTTGGCGACCCCCTCGAAGTCGATCGCGCTCGGGATCCCCGAGGGGTCCAGGCCGTCGTCCCAGATCCGGACGTTCGAGCCCATCACCTGCGACCCGAGCTCCATGAAGCTACGCCCCTCCTCGACGGCGAGGGCGCTCAGGCCGGCGAGTGACAGGTACTCGAGGACCGTGCCGACCGCATACGGCTCGAGGACGACCGGGTAGCTCCCCGGCTCGAGGTCCATCGGATCGACCGAGCGGACCGCCTTATCGGCGGCCTCGCGGCCGGCGGCGGCTGCGTCGATGTCGCGCACGTCCCCGGCGACCGCCTGTGCGTAGCCCGATGCGCGGTCGCGCATCAGCACCGTGACCAGCTTCGCCTCGGTCGAGCGGTGGCTGGAGCGCAGCCCGCGGGAGTTCGCCACCGCCATCGCCCGGCCTTCGGTCGAGAAGGCGCCGCTGGCGACGAGATCGTTGGCCAGCGCGGCCTCGATCACCTCGCGCGCGCCATCCGCCCGGACCTGTGGGTCGGCGTGCGCGGTGGCCTCGACGTGGCCGAGGTCGGAGTCGATCGCCTCCGACGCGTCGGGGATTGGCGCGCCGTTCGGGTTCGGCCGCGCGCGCTCGGCGATGGCGGCGGCGCGGGCGACCACCTCGCGCAACCCGGTCTCGTCCAGCCGATTGGTGGACGCAACGCCGGTCCTGCCCTCATCCACGATCCGGACCCGAACCGTGGCATCGTGCTCGGACACGTTCTGATGGATCCGCGACGCGGCGAAGCGCGTGAGCGCGAGGTCGCGCTCGCTGACGATCACCTCGGCCTCGCCGCGCTCCACCAGGCGCAGGACGTGGGCGATCACCTCGTCGCTGGCGGCGGGCGCGCTCACCATGACCCGACACCCACCTGGACGTTGCGGAATCGGGCCGGCGCGGCGCCGTGGCTCACGTGCCCGGTCTGCATCGGCTCGCCCTTGCCGCAGTTCGGCACGCCCCACAGCGTCCACTCCGACGGCGAGCAGATCGCGTCGCAGCTGTTCCAGAAGCGCGGCGTGATGCCGGTGTAGGTCGGGTTCTTCACGAGCTGCGTGCGGCGGCCGTTCTTGATGAGCCAGCCTGCCTGTGTTCCGAACTGGAAGTTGAGCCGACGGTCGTCGATGCTCCAGCTCTTGTTCGTCTCGAGGAAGAGTCCCTCATCGGTATCGGCGATCAGGTCGTCGAGCGATCCTGCGTCGCCGGGGCGCAGGTTGACGTTCGTCATGCGGATGATCGGGATCCGGTTCCAGCTCCATGCGCGCGAGCTGCCCATGCTGCGGCGGCCGATGACGGGCGCCGTCTCGCGGCTGGTGAGGTAGCCGACGAAGCGGCCGGCCGCGACGATCGGCACGTTCTGCGCCGGCACCCCCTCGTCATCGAAGCCGAACGTGCCGAGACCGCCGGGAGCGGTGGCATCGGCGTCGATGTTGACGATGCCGCTGCCGTACTGGAGCCGATCGAGCTTGTCGGTGGTCAGGAAGCTCGTCCCCGCGAAGCTGGCCTCCATGCCGAGGACGCGGTCGAGCTCGATCGGGTGGCCGCACGACTCGTGGACCTGGAGCCCCATCTGGCTCGAGTCGATGATGATGGTCATCTCGCCGGACGGGCACTGCGGCGCGCGCAGCAGCGCCACCGCCTCTTCCGCGATCCGCTCGCCGTGGGCCGCGAGGTCCATCTCCAGGACTCGTTCCCAGCCGCCGGTGACGACCTGCCCGCCCGCGGAGTTGGGGTACGAGCGCAGCTGCGCGTCGGCCTCGTCGACGGCGGTGGCCTCGATCCCGGCCCCGGCCTCGACGATACGCTGCGTGATCCGGGCGCCCTCGCTCGAGGCGAAGGTCTTGCGCTCGGCGCCGGAGACGAGGCTCGCCTCTCGGATGGCAACGTCCGCCACGCGACCCATCGCTTCGTCAGCCGCGAAGAGGAGGGCGAGCTTGTCGTCCAGCGAGATGCTGAAGGGGTCGATCTCGTGCGGCGTCTCGTAGGTCGCCGAGACGGGCGGCGTGTCGTCCAGCTCGACCGGCGGTCCGCCGGCGCGGCCGCTCGCCGCCGCGATGGCCAGCGCCTCACGCGTGACGCGCTCGACCTCCTCGGGTTCGGCCACCGAGCTCGAGCTGAAGCCCCACGCCCCGTCGACGAGCACCCGCACGCCGAAGCCCGAGGTCTCGTCGGTGCTCGCCGATTCGAGCGCGCCGTTCTTGACGGTCAGCGACTCGTCCCGACGCTCGACCAGGCGAATGTCCGCGTAGGCGGCCCGGCCGCGCTGTGCCACGTCGAGGGCACGATCGATGAGCTGCTGTTGATCGGTCACAGATGCCTCAGTGCATGACAGCGCCGCCGGCAGCGCCGTCGGTCGGATGGGGCGGCGGCCACTCTACGGGCACGCCGTACCGAGGGTCAAGGCGACGGCCGTCACCCGTCGCGGGTCGCGATCCGTGGCTCGAGATCGACCCGGGTCGCCTCGAGGCGCATCTCGTCGACCTCCTGGACGCTGTAGCGCACGTTGATCACCTGCTGGAGCTGACTGAGCAGGCCGCCGGAGCGGGTCATCGCAACGTAGAGGTCATCGGGGTCGCCGATCGCCCGCACCGTGACGCTCACGCCCAGTTCCTGGCCGTCCACCTCGATCGCCCGCGACCCCATCACCGCCACGCTGCGCGCCGTGACCCGGATGTCGTCGATGGCGATCGCTCCGGCGCCGGCGTTCCGCAGCTCGTTGATGATGTCGTTCACCGCCTTCGCATCCAGCGAGCCGGTCAGCGTGACGACGACTCCCTCACCCGCGACCGGCAGCAGGCCGGCGAAGGCGCGCACGGTCGCGAGCTGCTCGCGGGTGAGGTCGACCGACTGTCCCTCGCCGGCGGCGGTCTGGTAGTCACGCAGCTGATCACCCAGGTCGGCGATCTGGGTGCGCAGGTCACGGTTCCGCGTCGAGAGCCGATCGATGACCTCGGACAGCTCCTGCGTCGAGAGGGTGCTCAGCTCGGTGGGACGGGCCTGCGAGCGCAGCTGGCCGACGAGCAGGATGCCGACCAGCCCCAGGACGATGAACAGGCTGACCTGCGCCGCGCCGGTGCGCATCACTCGTCCTCCGGCAGGGCACGGCCGTGCGTGAAGCCGGTGAGCCCGACGTACGCCGGCAGGTGCACCTCGTCCTGCGCCACCGTCGCGAACTCCAGGCCGTAGGCATCGATGCGCTGGTTGACGATGGCGAAGGTCGGATCGGCGAGGTAGCGATCGAGCAGGCCGGGCGGGCCGATCGCCTCGATCCGGTATGGCGGCGAGTAGGGGGTGACGTTGATGAGGATCGAGGCGCCCGCGCCGCTCACCGAGGTCCGCGCGGTGAGCCGCTCGCCGTTGATGGCGATCGCCTCGGCTCCGGCCGCCCACAGTGCCGCGACGAGGTCGCGCAGGTCGTCCACGAGCACCAGGTAGCGCGCCGGATCCTCGCCCGGCGGCACGGGCCGCTTCGAGTCCGCGATCTCGGCCACGACCCCCGGACCCACGACCGGCGTGAGGCCCGCGGCCAGCTCCGCGGCGCGCACCTGCTCATTGAGCCCGGCGAGCGCCGCCTCCGAGCCCTCGGCCGCCGTCTGCGCCTCACGGACCTGGTCCTCCAGCGTCTCGATCTGGGTCCGCAGCGCCTGCTGGTCGATCTCGAGGCCGGCGGCCTGCTCGGCGAGCACCTGCTGGGCGTCGGTGCGCAGCTCCCGACGGAGGGCCGATCCGTTCCACTGGCCCGCGCCCAGGAAGCCGATGACGACGAGCGCCAGCGCCACGCTCCATGCCCACGTGCGCGGCGGGCGTGGTCGGCGCGCGATCGTTCCGGCGCCGCTCACGCGTCACGCTCCGGCGGCCGGCGAAGCGCCGCGTTGCTGCGTCGGGCGAGAAGGACGAAGCCGACGCCGGCCGCCAGCACGAGAGCGATCGCGGCGACGAGCCAGCCGCT
>DAINOY010000034.1:0-10299 GCA_036743735.1 Chloroflexota bacterium | reverse complement strand
TTCCTGGCCCTCTTCGCCGTTGCGGTCGTCCTGACGCGCCGCCTCTCAGGGCTCACCCATCCGTCGGTCGGCAGCCTGGCCGGTGCCTACGCCGCGACCCTGCTGCCGATCGCCGGGGGCTACCTCGTGGCCCACTACGCGACGCTCGTGCTCCAGGGCATCGTCTGGCTCCCCGACCTCGTCCGCGACCCGGTTCGCGCCGTCGCTCCCGAGATCGACGTCCCGGCCGAGGCGGTCTGGTACCTCTCGGTCGGCGCGATCGTCATCGGCCACGTGGCGGCGGTGGTGCTCGCGCACCGGCTGGCCCTGCGCGACGCGCCGCGCAATCCGGTCCTGGCCGGGCTGCCGCTCGTGGCCCTCATGATCGGCTACACGATGCTGAGCCTCTGGATCATCGGTCAGCCGATCGTGCTCGAGCCCGGCACCCTGCCGCCGGCCGCCTTCGGCCCCTGAGCATGGACCGCTCCGCGTCCCTCAGCGGAGCGAGATGACGAGGTCCCAGGACCAGCCGACTGCGCCCTCGAGCACGACCTGGACCTCGCCGATGCGTCGGGTGCACTGGCACGAGCCGTTCGCTCCGCCGATCGTGCGCTTCACGAACCCGTCGAGCTCGCCGGTGTCTGCGTCCGGGTCATCGACCCACGGCAGGCGGGAGAGCGGTGTGAAGAAGGCCAGGAAGGCGTCGTCACTCGCGCCAGCGCCCATCTGCTCGGTGCCGACCTGCGGACGCTTCGCCCGGGGATCGCGCGGCTCAGGCACGGACATCGTGGCCTTGAGCGTCGCAACGCCATCGCGTCCCGCCTGACTCACGCTGGCGTAGAGCGTGGCGCCCGTCCGCTGGTCTCGACCGCTGCAACTGAGGCCGGCGACATCCTTGGCGTTGGGCTCGCAGGCCAATCCCGCCGCCAGGAGCGCGCGCTGCGTGGCGTCGATCGTCATGCCGGGCACCGCGAGTGATGCCGCGAGCGGCTCGGGCGCCGCGCTTCGGCTCCCCACGTTGCGGCCCAGGTTGAGGGCCGACAGGGTGACGATGACCGCCAGCGCCACCACCGCGACCGCTGCGACCAGGAATGCGGGTGTCGGGGCGCGGGCGGGTCGTGCGCCGACGGGCGGGGCATCGAGCGCCGAGCGCGGCAGCGGCTCCTCCACCAGGTCACCCGCCGAGCGTCCCAGGGCGATCTCGAATCGACGCGCGCGAGCGAGACCCAGCGCGCAGGCCGGGCAGGCGTCGACGTGCTGCCGGTCCTCCGCGGTCAGCCCGTCGTCGAGCAGGCGATCGATGATGCGGGGGGTGCGCCGGCAGGTGAGCGGGCCGCCCATCGGTCGATCGCTCATCGGTCTGCCGCCTGCCAGTCGCTGAAGAGGCGGCGGCGCGTGCGCACGACGATGGCCCGGACGTTGTCGTGCGTCAGGTCGAGCAGCTCGGCGATCTCGCGGAGGCTGTATCCGTGGCCGTAATGGAGGACCAGGATCGTGCGCTGGCGCGGAGGGAGGCGCTCGATCAGCTCGCGCAGGCCGAGATCGCTGTCCGGCGGGCGCTGGCGGACCAGGCCCGGCAGCAGGCGGTCGAGGTGCAGCCCGCGGCGGCGGAGCCCGTAGCATCGGTTCACCGCAATGCGGTTCAGCCACGCGTCGAACGAGGATGGGTCGCGGAGCTGGCCGGCGCGGCTGCGGGCCAGCAGGTACGTGTCCTGGACGACGTCCTCCGCGCTCTCCGCGCCCACGAGCGAGCGGCAGATGCGCAGCAGACGGTCGCGAGCGTGCGCGAAGCGCTCGTCGAACGCGGCGAGCTCGCCACGCTCCTCGCCGCGCTCCTCGCTCAAGCCAATGACCATGCCATTCGTCGCCGTCACGCCCGATCCGATGCCTGGACGGGCCGGAGTGTGACATGCCGCCGATGGCACGCCGGATGCGGCGTTCGCGGCATTCACCCCGCATGGCCCGCGTGAGGAGACCAGACCCATGACCGACAAGCGACTCGACGGCCTGCGCGTGGCGGCGCTGGCAACCGATGGCGTCGAGGATTCAGAGCTGAGCGAGCCGGCGCGCGCCCTGAAGGAGGCGGGCGCCGACGTGACGCTGATCTCGATCAAGCCAGGCACGATCGCCGGCAAGAAGGGGGCGGCGTTCTCGGTCGACCGAACGGTCGACGAGGTGTCAGCCGACGACTACGACGCGCTCCTGCTTCCCGGCGGCGTGGCGAACCCCGACAAGCTGCGCATGAACGAACGCGCCGTCGGCTTCGTGCGCGAGATCTTCGAGGCCGACAGGCCGGTGGCGGCGATCTGCCACGCCGGCTGGACGATGATCGAGGCCGATGTCGTCCGCGGGCGCCGCCTGACCTCGTACCCGTCCCTGAAGACGGACCTGCGCAACGCGGGCGCCGAATGGGTCGACGAGGAGGTGGTCGTGGACCAGGGGCTGGTGACGAGCCGGCGTCCCGACGACCTTCCGGCCTTCAACGCGAAGATGATCGAGGAGTTCGCCGAGGGGACGCATCCGCGGCGCTCGGTTGCCGGGGCGGCGGCCGGGCCAACCTCGAGCTGAGCGACACGAAGGACCGGCGAGCAGAGGCTGCCCGCCGGTCCCGTTGCTGAGCCGACCCTACTCGCGCAGCGGTCCGCTTCCCTCCGGTCGGCCGGTGACGCTCTCGTCGTCGGCAGCGGCCGGAGCCTGGAACGCTGGCGCCTCGTGGACGTCCATCGGTCCGGTCTGTGCGGCCGCCGCCTGGGCGTTCAGGCGCTCGGTCCAGGCCGCATCGGCGCGGCTGGTCTGGAACGCGGGTGCCTCGTGCACGTCCATCGGCCCGGTCTGCTGCGCCGCCGCCTGGGCTTCGAGGCGAGCGGTCCAGGCCGCGTCGGCCTGGCTGGTCTGGAACGCGGGCGCCTCGTGGGCGTCCATCGGCCCGGTCTGCTGCGCCGCCGCCTGGGCCTCGAGGCGAGCGGTCCAGGCCGCGTCGGCCTGGGCGGCGGTGTCGAAGGCGGGCGCCTCGTGGGCGTCCATCGGTCCGGTCTGCGCCGCTGCCGCCTGGGCTTCCAGGCGCGCGGTCCAGGCAGCGTCGGCCTGGGCAGCGGAATTGAAGGCGGGCGCCTCGTGGGCGTCCATCGGTCCTGCCTGCGTCGCCGCCACGTCGAGACCGCGGCGCTCGAGCCAGGCCGAGTGCGCTTGTTCCTGCGCCGTCTGCGTGACGGCTGCCTGCGGCACAGCACCGGCCTCGGGTGCGGTGTTCGAGATCGCGCCACTGTTCAGCGTCGCCACGCCGATGCCGGAGAGCGCGATCGTGCCCGTCAGCGCGCCAGCGAGGAGAAGGCGCCTTCGGAGGTCATCGGCTTCCTGGCGGGTCGGGAAGTGGATGCTGAGCGCGTGCCCCTCGGTGTCGTCGTCATCCAGCTGGATCACGACCGACGTCGACGGGCTGAAGCTGTGGCCCTCGGTCTCGGGCTCGGCCCCGACCGAAAGCTTCATGGACGACTTGCCGCCTCGGCGCTCGAGGGCGGCGCGGATGAGCTCCTGGTCGCGGGGATCGCCAAACACGATCGTCCCGCCGGCCAGGCTGCCTCCAGGCAGCTGGATGTCGAAGCTGGGATTCGTTGGGTCGCTCATGCCAGAGTCTCCTTGTTGATTGGTGCGCCTCGCCGGTGAGCAGATCGTCCGTCGCACGCCATATCGAGTCGAGCGATGTCAGGACAGGTTCAATGTCAACTGCGATACACGGCGCGGGCTATTGCGCCTGATGCCGTCGGCGAGCGAGCACAATCGCGGACGACCCGACTGAAATCGCCGCCAGGATCAAGACGAGGCGCAGATCAGCGGGCGCCGCATCGTTGCCGATGGCGGTGTTCGGGAGGCTGCTCGCTCGCGGTGTGGCGGTGCTGGCCCCCACCGACCCGGTTGGCACTGGCGTGGCTGTCGGCGTTGGGGTTGCCACCGGCGCGAGCGCGAACGCCATGGAGTCGAGGACGCTTTGAGCTCGCGCGAGGAACGGGTCGAACGGGACGGCCGGGTCGAACACGTCGATGATGAACACCACGGTTGTTCCGAGAACATCAACCGCCACGAACCGCACGCGCTCGCCATCGACGAGGAAGAACGGGTCCAGCGGGTTGCCGAAGACAGTTAGCGTGCCGTCGCTGCACCCCGCAGGCAACGTCGCGGTGACGTCGATCGCGACCCCAGTCGCGCCGCCAACAGTCACCGGTTCCGGGCTGCTGGCGTCAAGGCTCGGATGCTCGCCGATCCAGTCGGCAAAGGCATCGACCGAGGGGCCGGTCGTGGCGGGCATCTCTCCGCACGGCAGATCGAAAACACTGCCATCGAAGGTCATGACATAGAGCGCCGCCGGCACATCCGGCGCCTCAAGGCCAAATCCATCGGGGAAGAGCCGTCCAAGCCATGGCTCGTGGGTCGTGAACGTTAGTGGCGCCGGGAACCCGCCATACGTGTAGGGGCCGGGGGGCATCGTGCCGAAATCACAGATGGTGGGCGGGCTGCAGTCGACCGGTGGGGGCGGCTCGGTGGCGAGCTGGCCGCGAATCGCACCGCCGGGATAGGTGGGGGTGTGGACGTTGACGTAGAAGCCGGCTGGGTCGTCGAGGATGGCCTGGAGCAGCGCGGGATCAGCGGTCGTGCAATCGTCGACGAGACCAGAGGCATCCGGAGGCGTGAGCGGAATGACGATGTCTCCGGCGACGCCCTCGGGCGCCTGATGGACGTGCGCTGCGGTCGCGGTTTCGATGTTGACCGCCTCGATGAAGTAGCACACGGAGCCAGCCGCAACGTCGATGTCATGCAGCACGGCAAAGCCGCTGCCATCCGGGTCGCCCGGGCCGGGGACCTCGGCTGCACCGCTCAGTCCGGCAAAGAGCTGTGGCAGCGGCATGCGCAGCTGCCCACGGACCGCGCCATCGGGGAAGTCGCTGGTGTGCACGTTGACGTAGTAGCCGGTGGGGTCGCCGATGATGGCCTCGAGAACGCCCGCGTCGGCGTCGGCGCAGGCCTCCACGCTGCCACTCGCATCCGGAGGCTGAAGCGTGACGACGATGTCGCCGGCTTCGCCGGCGGCGCCCTCGTGAATATGTGCGGCGACCGCCGGCAACGTGAGCGACGGTGGGTCGACGCCGATGAAGAAGCAGACAGTTCCCGCCTCGGGATCGATTCTCACTTCGCTGAACCCAGCGCCATCCGGGTCGCCCGGGCCAGGCACCTCCTGATCACCACTCAGGTCGGCGATGAGCACGGTCTCTGCACCCAGCACCGGCGAAGTGCTGGTGAGGGACACCATGGCGATCATCGGGACGAGCAGGGATAGTCGCGCTAATCGGCTGGACACTGGCCTATCCTCCCTGGTTGCGCGTGCGCCAGCCGCCAGAGTGCGGCGGGCATCTGGAACGGGGTTCTCACAGCTTGCCGCGGGTAGCAATCGCTCGACTGCCGACGCGCGCCAGGAAGCGGTGCGCTGACAGGGTCGCCGAGGTGGTCTCGGGACATGGCGGCGTTCCCACGGGGCGGCGACACGTGACGCATCGGTCAATCGGCGTGGCCGCGCTGCCCGCATCATCCCCGATGGCTGCCCGACAAACATCCGTGAAACTACGGAGTCGCAGCCACATTCTCTGCCAATCTCGCAGGGGCGAGCATGGCGCCCCCGGAGGGATTCGAACCCCCGACGCCCGCCTTAGGACGGCGGCGCTCTATCCACTGAGCTACGGGGGCAGGCGCCACGGCATCGTACCGTATGATCGGCCGCATGCCGAACCGCGGCGAGCACCGGATCGTCCTCTACGAGCGCGCCGGATGCCACCTTTGCGAGGAGGCGGCCGTCCTGCTCGACGAGATGCTCGGAGCAGACCGATACGACCGCGTCGACATCGACACCGATGACGACCTCCTCGTCCGATACGGCCACCGGATTCCGGTCGTGACCGTCGATGGCGTCGAACGGCTCGAGGTCCCGATCACCGGCCCGGACGTGCGCGCGCTCGTCGTCCGCCTGGACCCATGACGCGGCGACCGCCCGTGCGTCCGGGCCCGCGCCGCGCCCTGTGGTGGCTGCTCGCGATCGCGCTCACTGGCGCGGCGCTGGCCTGGCTCGCCTTCGCCCCGCTCGCCACTGCCCCGACCGACGTCGAGAGCGGACGGCTGCTCGGGAAGCCAGCGCCGCCGCTGCACGGCGAGACGCTCGACGGCTCTGCCGTCGATCTGGCAGTCGACGGCCACGGCCGGCTGACCTGGATCAACTTCTGGGCGACGAGCTGCGAGCCGTGCCGCAGCGAGATGCCGGCGATGCAGGCAATCTCCGAGCAGCACCGTGACGACCTGCTGGTCCTGGGCGTGAACTGGGGCGAGGCGCGGGACGCAGTCGCCGACTTCGCCGACCGCTACGCCGTGCGCTATCCCGTCGTACTGGACCCGACGCTCGACACGTACTACGCGTGGAACGTGAGCGACGGCCTGCCGCGCCACTTCTTCGTGGATGGCGACGGGATCGTGGTGCGCGAGGTCATCGGGCCGCTCGACCCTGATGACATGGTCGCGCTCGTCGACGAGCTGCTCTGAGCCCGTCCTGCGCCCAACGGTTTCCTCCACAGACCACCGTGGCTGGCGGTAAGCGGAATCCTGGCGCTCCGCAACTGCCGCGAGACGCGAACGCGAGCGCAGTCACGCTCTGCGCCCACGCCCCAGGAGCCGTGGCGCGGTGAGACTTCTGCGTACCACCAGCACGGCTGGTAACCGTAAGGAACCCGGCGCTTCAATCAGCGACGGATCGCGCCGATCCGGACAACTCAACCGCGGAACCGCAAGCTGACCACGCGTGGAGCGGGGCGCCGCGCGAGCGGCGCCCCGGCATCGGTCAGAAGGTCAGCTGGCGGTGACGCTGCCGTTCATCTCCGGATGCACTTCGCAGTCGAAGTAGTACTCGCCCGCCGGAAGCGCGGGCACGTTGTAGGTGACCGTCGTGCCCGTCACGATCTCGCCCTTGAAGAGGTCGTCGCTCTTGCTCGAGTCGCTGAAGATCGCGATGTTGTGCGGCACGTCTTCCTTGTTCTCGAACGTGATCGTGAAGGCGGTGTCGGCCGGGACCTCGATGCAGCTGGCGCTGAAGGCGAGGCCGTCGGCGCTCATGTCGACGTTGTTGTCGGCGTCCGCGGTCGCGCAGTCGCCGCTCGGTGCCGCGGCCGACGGCGTGGCTTCGCCACCTCCGCTGCATGCGGCGAGAGCCAGCATGCCGACGAGCGGGAATGCGAGCCAGGCTCGCGAGGCGCGACGCGATACAGAGTTGAACATCAAGTGAAGGCTTCCTCATCAGGGGGGTGCGTGTGGCACTCCCATGGTAGCCGGGCTTACGGGGCGGCGCGAAAGCCACCCTTCTCGGTGCGCTCGACGCGGATCGGCAGGTCGCCCGGATCGTGCGTGAAGTAGCACCACCAGCCCTCGTCGGCGGCGCGGCGCACCAGCTCGTTCCGGGACTCGACCGCGGCGATCGGGTAGTCGTCATAGGCGCTCGTCCAGCGGATGGGCAGCTGCCAGCGGGTCGGGATCAGGTCTCCGAAGAAGACTGCGCGTTCCCGCGGGTCGCCGGCGCGTCCTCCGCTGGTGGCGGTCCCGATCAGCACGGCCTGCGAGCCTCGTGTATGCCCGCCGGTTCGCAGGACGCTCACCCCCGGCACGAGCTCGACGTCCCCATTCACCTCGGCCAATTGGCGCGCGCCACGCACGAGCTCGATCTGCTCGGCCTCCATGATCCCCTGCAGCCGGAGCTCATCGCCGCGCGCGGCTTCGACCTCGTCCCGCTGCACGATGTAGCGCGCGTTCGGAAACGCCGGGCGCCCCTCCGCATCGACCATGCCGCCGGCGTGGTCGTAATGCAGATGGCTCACGACGACGAAGTCGATCGCCGCCGGATCCTCCCCCACGGCGCGCAGCGCCTCCACCGGGTCGCCCGCCTCGACCCCCTTGATGTCACGGTCCTTCTCGGTCATGCGGACCCCGGTGCCGGTCTCGACGAGGACACGGCGTCCGTCCGCCTCGATAAGAAGCAGGTTCAGGCGGCAGAGGATGCGCCCGCGCTCATCGGTCTCGACCATGCGCGACCAGAGCGGGCGCGGCACGACGCCGAAGAAGCCGCCGGCATCGGGCCGGAACCAGCCGGCGCGCACGACGCGCACGCTGACGCCACCGGCGAAGGTCCGCGCGTCGCCGATTTCGTGGAGCGGCTCGGGCACCTCGGGTCTACCGCTCGACGCGGCCGCGCTCGAAGTCGCGGTGGTAGAGGCTGGCGGTCGGGTCACGCTGGCCGCGGTACTTCGAGCCGATCCGCTCGTCCCCGTATGGCACCTCGACCGGCGAGCTGAGGCGCTGGAAGCTGATCTGGCCGATCTTCATGCCCTGGTAGAGCGCGATCGGCAGGTTCGCGACGTTGCTCAGCTCGAGGGTCAGGTTGCCGTCCCAGCCGGGATCGACATATCCGGCCGTGGAGTGAATGAGCAGGCCCAGCCGGCCCAGGCTCGATTTGCCCTCGAGCCGCGAGACCAGGTCGTCCGGCAGCGCGACACGCTCGAGCGTCGAGCCCAGCACGAACTCTCCGGGATGCAGGACGAACGGCTCGTCGCCGCTGATCTCGAGCAGCTCGGTCAGCTCGGGCTGCTCCTGGCGCACGTCGATGTACGGGTAGCGATTGTTGCGGAAGACGCGGAAGCGGCGATCGAGATGCAGGTCGACGCTCGACGGCTGGATCGACTCGGGCGTGAACGGATCGATGACGATCCGACCGGCCGCGATCTGCTCCCGGATGTCGCGATCCGAGAGGATCACTCGGACGCGCCCTGCCGCTGCTTCATGAGCCGGTCGACCTCGCGCTTCAGGGTCGAGATGTCCTCGTAGCTGTGGTACACCGATGCGAACCGGATATAGGCCAGCTGGTCGATGTCGCGCAGCGACTCGGCGGCCAGCTTGCCGATCTCCTTGCTCGAGACCTCCGTGTCGCCGCGGGCCCGGATCCGGGCCTCGATGTCATCGACCGCGCCCTCGACCTGCGCCAGCGTCACCGGCCGCTTCTGGAGCGCCTTGAGCAGCCCCGCCTGGAGCTTTCCACGGTCGAAGTCCTCCCGTGTTCCGTCGCGCTTGACGACGGCCAGCCGCGCCCCCTCGGGGCGTTCGTAGGTGGTGAACCGATGGGCGCAGGCCTCGCACTCGCGGCGCCTGCGGATGGTCGTCCCGCCCTCCAGGTCTCGCGAGTCGATGACCCGCGTCCCGGTCGCCTCACAGCGTGGACAGCGCATGCACTACACCAGTGGTGGTATTGCTCGGGAGCATACCACAAGATATGGCGGGATCGAGGCTAAAGCTCTTCCCGATGCAGCCGCGTCGACACCGATGCCTCGGCGGGCTTTCCCGGCTCCCAGGTGGCGAGCACCTCGACCAGCTCGGCCATGCGCATCCGAGCGTGGACGACGTTGAGATACCCGCGCTTGTAGTAGGTGAACGGCTCCTCGTCCTCCGGGGGCCGATGCCGCATGCGCGTGATCCCGCAGCCGCGCTCGACGGTGACGATGCCGCGCAGCGCGCGCTCGAGATTGGCCTCGTAGTCGGCGTGTAGCCCGTGGAGCGCCTCGGGCGCGAGGATCTCGCGCAGCTCCTCGGCCAGAACGTCGAGCTCCGCCTCGGCGGCATCGAGCGCTTCGAGCGAAGCGTCGATGTCGGCGTCACGGCGTCGCAGCGCGTCGATGATCTCCGCGACGTGCGCCAGGATGGCGTCGACCCGCGTCGTCCGTGCGGTGAGCTGGTCGCGGTAGCTGGCGAGCTCCTTCCCGTGGCCTGCGGGTCTGCGGCGTCCGCCGAGTAGCTTGCTGAACATCGGTCTGGTCGTCCTCGCTCAGGCGCCCTTCCGGCGTCGGATGGCTTCGGTGAGACGTGGCACGATCTCGAACAGGTCGCCGACGACGAACAGGTCCGCGAACTCGCCGATCGGCGCCTCGGGATCGCGGTTGATGGCCACGACGTGCTCGGCGGTCTGCATCCCCACGCGGTGCTGAATCGCGCCGCTGATGCCGGCGCCGATGTACAGCGCAGGCTTCACGACCTTGCCGGTCTGGCCGATCTGGAGCTGATACGGGATCCAGCCCGCGTCGGCTGCCGCACGGCTCGCCCCAACGGCCCCGCCCAGCGCCGCGGCCAGCTCGCGCAGCGGCTCGAAGCCCGCCTCGCTCTGCACCCCGCGCCCGCCCGCAACGATGACCGATGCCTCCTCGAGGTTCGCGACCGCTGCCTCGGCTTAGTGCGACTCGACCACCTCAGCCTCCC
>DAINOY010000033.1:0-10418 GCA_036743735.1 Chloroflexota bacterium | reverse complement strand
GGTGGCGCCGGCGCCTCGACGGCGGCCTGGATCGCGTCGGTCCGGCTAGGCGAGCGGAACCGCGACCGGCACCCCGCTGGCTACCGCATCCTGCGTTACGAGGATCTCGCGGCGCGACCCGAGGAGACGATGCGCGAGATCTGCGCCTTCATCGGCGAGCCGTTCGCGGCGCGGATGATGGCGATGGAGGGAGCCGTCGACTTCCGTGACGCGGGTGGCAACAGCTCGTTCGAGCGCTTCGCGCAGGGAACGATCTCCACGTCCTCGGTCGGAAGATATCGGTCCGTCCTCGATCCGGGGGACATCCGCTTCATCCAGGACCAGGCTGGCGCCGAGATGCGACGTCACGACTACGCGGTCGAGCCGCTCGCTGCCGGAGCCGGCATGGGATACCGGCTCGCCCGCTGGCCGGCGAACATGGCGCGCATGGCGGGGTGGCGTGCGCGCGAGTGGGTGTACGACCGCATCGGGCGCGCTCCCGGCGCGGAGACGCTCGGCGAGATCGGCTGACCTGATGGGCGACACCTCGCACGTCTTCGTCGTCGGCCTGCCGAGGACCGGCTCGACGCTGACCCGCGGCATGCTCAACCGATCCGCCGAGGTCGGCATGTCGGGCGAGTCGCGCTTCCTGCCGGAGCCGACGCGCCTGGGCCTCTTCACGCGACCCGGCTATGCCGAGCGCTTCCGGCGGGTCGGCGATCTTGCCACCGACGACGGCATCGCCCGGATCAGCGAGCACATCTTCGCGATGCGCGGCAAGGGTTACTGGGCCCGCCTCGCCGCTCGCGGCGACCGCGAGGCCTTCGAGGCGGCGCTCCTGGCCTCCGAGCGCACCGATCGCGCCCTGCTCGACGTGGCGATGGCCCAGTTCGCCGCAGGCCGGCGGATCCGTGGCGAGAAGACGCCGCACCACATTCATCATGTGCCGACGCTGCTCGGCTGGTATCCCGAGGCGAAGGTGATCCACACCTTTCGCGATCCGCGCGCGATCTACGTTTCGCTGCGCCGCAAGGAGCGCCCCGAGAAGCTGAGCGCGGTGGGCCGCGCTGCGCGCCGGCTGGGGAGCGTGTTCGACGTGTACTCGATCGCCAACCACCTCCACCGCTGGCGGCTCATGGCCCGCCTGCATCGCGAGTACGCCAGCCGCTGGCCGGACCGATACACGATCGTGCGCTTCGAGGATGTGGTCACGAATCCGCGGCCGACCCTCGAGCGGCTCTCGGACTTCCTGGGCATCGCCTACACCGACGCGATGCTCGAGCAGGTGGTGCACAACTCGAGCTTCGTCGGCAAGCGGACCACCTCGGGAATCGATTCGGGGACCGTCGATCGCTGGCGCGAGCACCTCTCCGCGCGCGATCGCTCCCGCTTCGCGCGGCTGGGCGAGGCCGAGCTCGCCGAGTTCGGCTACGCCCCGTGAGCCGTCCAGGGCCGGCGCCGATCGACGAGCGGCAGCTCTTCCTCGTCGGCCTGCCGCGCACCGGATCCACGCTGCTGCGCCACGTGCTGAACCGGTCGCCACAGGTCACGATCGCGTCGGAGACCCATTTCATGGCGCGGGCCCGGCGACTGCGGCTCGGAGCGAGGCTCGCCGCCGCAGCGGGGGCGCCCGCGGCAGAGCGGGACGCCGCCCTGCGCATGATCGCGAGCGACCTGCTGGCGGCCGGCTTCTGGCCATGGCTGCGGCGGAACGTCGCGCCAGACGAGCTCGAGCGCCGGCTGCACGACATCGAACCGAGCCTTCGCGGCGCCTTCGGCCTGCTGCTGGAGCTCTACGCCGATCGCACGCTGCCCGGCCCGTCTGACCGGCGGCGGGTGGTCGGAGAGAAGACACCGGAGCACCTGGCGAGCGTCCCGGTCCTCGCCCGCTGGTTCCCCGAGGCGCGCTTCGTCCACACGATCCGCGATCCGCGCGGCGTCTACGCCTCGCGGCTGCGACGTGCGCAACAGGGCGAGTGGGGCCTGAAGGCGCGCCTGCCCTGGCTGCCGGCCGCGATCGCCAACCCGGTCCTGCCGCCCATCGAGGCTGCCTACGCCGCCCGAAGCTGGAACGCCGCGGCACGCGCCGACGCGCGGCTCGCCGGCCTGCTCGGCGAACGGTACCTCCTCGTGCGCTTCGAGGATCTGGTCGCCTCACCCGAGGCGACGGTGCGCCGGGTCTGCGACTTCGCCGGCATCGCGTTCAGCGCCGGTCTCCTCGCGGACACCGATATCGTCGGCTCCAGCTTCGCCAACCAGCGTCACGCGGGCTCGGGGTTCGACCCCACCATCGCGGACCGATGGCGCCGCGAGGTGCCTCCGTCCGTCCGGCGCCTGCTCGGAGCCGCCACGCGGGAGCAGCGCGAACGGCTGGGGTATCGGCGGTAACGTGCCCCGCGCTTCGGCGCTAGTCGAACCCGTAGCCCGCCAGGCCCGCGTACTGCGCGATGCCGGCCTCGATCGCCCGACGTTGCTCGTCAGTCCAGGTCAGCTGGTCGCGGGTGCGCGACGGACCGCGGAACAGGATGCTCGCCGCGGCATCGAGGTACTCATCCGGGGCCGTCACGCCGAGGAAACGGCAGAGCGCCGCGAGCTCCTCGCGCGGCGAGGTGACGAGGGCCTCGTGGCGCAACGTGTGGATCGCGTCATCGCCGACTCGCTCGCGCAGCCGCTCGATCTTGGCCCAGTTGCCGAAGTAGCGCTCGAGCCCGCTCTCGAAGCTGCGACCGCTGCGCAGCATCATGGTGCCGATGTTGTCGTACGGGTTGCGCACGACGTGGACGAAGCGCAGCTCGAGTCCGGCCATCGTGCGGCGCAGCCGGCCCAGGAAGGCCGGGTCGTCGAGGCGCTGGACCGATCGGCCGGCGTCGCTGTCGCCCACGACCCTGAGATCACGATGGCGGCCCTGCCATTGGCCGGGGACCGCATAGCTGTACACGCTGCCGGCGCGACCGCGCTTGCGGCGCTGGCGCCGGTGCTGGTCGCGCGCCACCTTCAGGCACAGGGCCAGGACCCGGTCGCGGTCGAACCCGGCGGCGACGTACTTCAGGGCATCCAGCTCGTCGGAGAGGACGATCTGTGGGTGCGCGTCGAGCAGCGCGCCGACGATGCTGTGCCCGGAGCGCGCGTGGCCCAGGAACGTGACGAAGGTCGCCACCCCGGCGAGCTCATCGCGGTGGCGGCGCGCGTCGACCGTCGAGATCAGGTAGCGCCAGCCGGTGTGGAACGGCGTGCCCCGGACGAGGTGACGTGCTCGCCCGAGGAGCGACTCCTCGCCGAGCGGCAGCTCACTCATCGTCGGTTCCAGCGCTCGCGGCGGGGAGCGGCTGCGTTGCGCCTCGTCGACGGCTGCGTCCGCGGCCGACGACCCGCGGCCGCAGATGGCGCCAGTACAGCCTGCCGATCGAGTTCACCGTCGCGTACTGCAGCTCGTGCCAGCGGGTCGGCGGCTCGAGTCCCCACTCGGCGGGAAAGGCGTAGCCCCAGCGGCGCATGTACGGCCCGAAGACGCGGCGAGCGTGTCGCTGCGCGCCGGCATCGTAGTACGAGGCGAAGTCGCGGTCGCGCTGCCCGGTCTGGTTGGCGACCGGCAGCGGCCGGAGCGGCTCGATGCCGATCCGGCGCAGCGCCTCGGCAAAGTCATCGGCCAGCCGCTCGAAGCGCATGACGAAGTCGAAGCGATCGTGCGACAGGCTGGCCCAGGTGGCGAACGGCAGCGGGTAGTAGCGGCGGAGGAAGCTGCCGAACTCGGTCCGACCGCGTCCGACGAAGCGGAAGGCGCTGTCGTCGAGCAGGCGGTTGACGAGTGGCTTGTGCTTGGGGCGCCGCGCGGGATCGGTGTACCGCTGCTTGTGGTCGGTGCGGAACTTGAAGTAGCGGCTCACCGCGTCGTCGAGCGGGTTGCGGATCGAGGAGAAGACGAAGTAGCGCTTCTCGTCCTCGGAGGCGATCGCCACGAACTCCTCGTAGGTGGCGTGCTTGTGGAGGATCGGCTCACCGTCGTACAGCTCGCGGAGCTCGTGGCGAACCGCGGTGGAGCCGGTGCGCGGCAGCTCCACGAAGAGATATCGGTGCTTGTGGCTGATGATCATGGGCGCTCAGGTCATGCGGCCGGCAGAGGGAACCGGACGATAGCACGCTGACGCCCTCGCCACGCGGGGATGGTATCGTCCGGCTCCGCGCCCGACGGGCGTGGATGTCATGCCCGGACGCGAGGGAGGGATGGGGACTGATTCGGAGACCACGGTCTTGCAGGTCGTGGCCAACCTCGACATCGGCGGCGCCCAGGAGGTGGTCCGCACGCTGTCGCGCTTCCTTCCCGAGTTCGGCTGCCGCCCGGTGGTCGTGACGCTGCGCGACGGCCCGCTGCGCGCCGAGATCGAGGCGAGCGGCGTGGAGGTCGAGCTCCTGCCCGGCCGCCGTCACTCGCTCGTCCGGTCGGCGCGGGCCATTCCCGAGCTGGCGCGGCTGAACGCGGACCTCGGCCGCCTCGCGCGACGCCATCGGGCTTCGGTGGTGCAGACGCACCTGCTGCGGACGCTGGACTTCGTGGTGCTGCCTCTCCGCGCTCGCGGCGGGATCCGAGACGTGTACTGGACTGTCCACAACGCGCGCCTCGACCTGCGCGCCGACCAGCTTCCGGGGGGCAGCCGCCTGCTCGCGCCGAAGGTCCGCGCCCACCGCATCCTGTACCGCGTCGGCATTCGCGGCGCGAGTGGCTTCATCGCGGTCTCCGAGGACGCCGCGCGAGCGGTGCGTGACCAGCTCCACCCACCGCCGGAGAAGCTGTTCACGATCCCCAATGGGATCGACACCGATCGCTACGGCGGCCCGGTCGACATCGCCGCCGTGCGGCGTCGAATCGGCATCGCGCCGGGCCACCCGACGCTCGTCGTCGTCGCCAAGCTGATGGAGCAGAAGGGCCACCGGGTCCTCGTCGAGGCGCTCCCGACCGTCGTCGAACGCCACCCCGGGCTCCAGGTCGTCCTCGCTGGCGACGGGCCGCTGCGCGACGAGATCGTCGAGCGTGCGCGTGGCCTGGGGCTCGAGGAGCGGATCCACCTCGTCGGCAACCGCTCGGACGTCGCCGAGCTGCTGGCGGCGAGCGACTGCTTCGTCTTGCCCTCGCTGTGGGAGGGCCTGCCCATGGCGCTGCTCGAGGCGATGGCCGCGCGGCTGCCCGTCGTGGCGACGGAGGTCTCCGGCAGCCGCGACGTCGTCGTCGACGGCGTGAGTGGCCTGCTCGTGGCGCCGGGAGATCCAGCCGCCCTGTCCACGGCCATCCTCGAGGTGCTCGCCGATCCGTCGCGAGCCCAGGCGCTGGGTCGAGCCGCACGGGCCCGCGTCGAAGCTGAGTTCAGTGGCCGGACCCAGGCGCGCCGCCACGCGGCGCTCTTCCGGCGGGGCGCCGACCAGCCGATGGGGGAGGTCGCGTGACGCCGCCAGACGAGCCGCTGCGGCTCACCTACCTGATGGGCCGCTACCCCGTCCTGACCGAGACGTTCATCGACCGCGAGATCCTGCGGCTCATCGACCGCGGCGTCGACCTGCGCATCGTCTCGATCCGCCAGCCCGACGCGAACCTGTCACCGCGCCAGCAGGAGCTGCGCCGCCGCGTCGAATACCTGCTGCCGGTCTCTTGGGTGGCGCTCATCGCGGCACACCTGGGCGCTATCGTCCGCCGGCCGAGGACGTACTTCGGTACGCTCGGGTGGCTCCTGACCCGCCACCACCCGCGCGGGACACGGCTCCGCACGCTGCTGCACTTCGGTACCGGCGTCTACGCCGCGTGGAAGCTCCGCGGCCGCCGGGGCGTCCACATCCACGCGCACTTCGCTGACCGGGCGGCCACCGTCGCACTCGTCGCCAGCCGGCTGCTGGACGCGCGCTACAGCGTGACGGCCCACGCCCGGGAGATCTACGTCGCGCCGGTCCTCCTTCCCGAGCGGATCAGCAACGCTGCGTTCACCGCGACCTGCACCGAATACAACCGCCGACACCTGGCGACGCTCGTCGATCGGTCCACGGGTGAGCGGATCCTGCGCCTCTACCACGGGCTGGACCTGAGCACGTTCGACGGTCGCCCACGGCGCGCGGAGGATGCGCAGCGACCGCTTCTGCTGTCGGTCGCCCAGCTCTGGGAGCGCAAGGGGCTCGAGGACCTGGTGCGCGCCTGCGGGCACCTTCGCGATCGTGGATCCGAGTTCCGCTGCGAGATCGTCGGCGAGGGACCCCTGCGCCCGCGTCTCGAGGCGCTGATCGCAGAGCTGCGACTCGGCGAGCTCGTCACGCTCACCGGCCCGCTGCCGCACCCGGAGGTCGTGGCGCGCCTCGCAGCCGCCCGGGCCTTCGTCCTGCCCTGCGTCGTCGCGCCGGACGGCGATCGCGACGGGATCCCGAACGTGATCCTCGAGGCGATGGCCTCGGGCCTGCCGGTGGTGTCGACGCCGGTCTCCGGGATCCCCGAGGTGGTGCGGGACGGCGAGACCGGCTATCTCGTGCCGGAGCACGACCCGGAGGCGGTCGCCTCGGCCTGCGAGCGCCTGTTGACCGATGCCGACCTCGCCTCGCGGCTCGGCGAGGCCGGGCGGGTCTTCGTGCGGCGCGAGTTCGATCTGCATCGCAACGTCGACCGCCTCATCGACCGCTTCGCGGCAACGACCGCCTCCTCGTGACGAACGGCGACCGACCGCGGCTGCCCGCGGCCACCACGTTCCTCGTCTGGGCCCCGCGTCACCGTGGGACGCGCAGCGGCTGGCTGGCGGCGGAGCTCGGGATCGACGACCTGCACTACCTGGCGCCGAGCACGGGGCGTGGCCTGCGGGCAGCGCCGCTGAAGTATCCGATCCAGCTGGCCCAGACCGCGCGCCTGTTGGCGGCGAAGCGCCCGCGGGCGCTCTTCGTGCAGAGCCCGCCGAGCTTCGCCGGCTGGGCCGCCGCAGGCTATGCGGCGGCGACCGGCGCGGCGGTGGTGATCGACGCGCACAGCGACGCCTTCGAGCGGCCGATCTGGACCCGCCCGACCTGGCTCAGCCGCCGCACCGCGGCCCAGGTGGCGGCCATCCTCGTGACCGACGAGCACTGGGCCGACATGGTGCGCGAGTGGGGCGGCAACCCGATCATCGTCTCGAACGTCCCGACCCGGCTCACGCCCGGCGAGCCGCCGCCGCTCGATCCCCACCGCCCGAACGTCGTCGTGGTCAACACCTGGGCGCCCGACGAGCCGCTGGAGGCGGTCCTCGATGCCGCCGACGCGATGCCCGAGGTGGCGTTCCACGTGACCGGTCGCGACGACCGGGTCGCGAGCCTCGGGCGCACGATCCCGCCGCACGTCCGCTTCACCGGCTTCCTGGACGAGGCCGCCTACCTGGGACTCGTGGCGGCGGCGGATGCCGTCGTCTGCCTCACGCGCCGCGACCACACGATGCAGAACGGCGCGGCCGAGGCGCTCATGCTCGGCACGCCGATCGTGACCTCGGACTGGGCGATCCTGCGCACCTACTTCTCGCGCGGAACGGTCCACACCGACAACAGCGCGACCTCGATCCAGGCGGGCCTGAGTCGACTCCTCGCCGAGCGCGAGGCGTACCGCTCAGAGATCCATCTCCTCCACGACGAGCGGCGTCGCACCTGGGAGGAGAGCCGCGCGCAGATCGTCGAGGCGGTCGCACGCCGGCTCCATCGACGGCGTGCCGCTTCAGCCTGACCGTTACAGCTCAACGAAAGGAATCATTCCGCGATGACGCGAATCAGCATCTTCGGCCTGGGCTACGTAGGCGCCGTGTCGGCCGCTTGCCTGGCGGACCGCGGCGCGACCGTGATCGGCGTCGATGTCAGTGGCCTCAAGGTCGAGATGATCAACGAGGGGCGCAGCCCGATCGTCGAGGAGGGGCTGCCGGACCTGATCGCCGGCGCCGTGGCAGCCGGGCGGCTGAGCGCCACCTCAGACGTGACGGCCGCGATCGATGCGACCGACCTGTCGCTCATCTGCGTCGGCACGCCGAGCCGCGGGAATGGCGGGCTCGACCTGACGGCGGTGCAGCGCGTGGCGGAGAGCATCGGCCTCGCGCTGCGCGACAAGACGGCACCGCACGTCGTCGTCGTCCGCAGCACGATGCTGCCGGGCAGCACCGAGACCGTCGTCATCGAAGCCCTGGAGCGGACGTCGGGCCGCTCCATCGGTCCAGACCTGGCGGTCTGCTACCACCCCGAGTTCCTGCGCGAAGGGAGCTCGATCCGCGACTTCCACCGTCCGCCGTTCACGATCATCGGCGGCGTCGACGAGGTGGCGATGGGCAAGGTCGCCGCGCTGTACGACGGGATCGAGGCGCCGGTCATCACCACCGGCTACCGCGTCGCCGAGATGCTCAAGTACGCCTGCAACGCCTTCCACGCCCTGAAGATCACGTTCGCCAACGAGATCGGCCGCATCTGCAAGGAGCAGGGCATCGATAGCCACGAGGTGATGGAGGTCTTCAGCCGCGACACGAAGCTCAACATCTCGACCGCCTACCTGCGCCCCGGCTACGCGTTCGGCGGCTCGTGCCTGCCCAAGGACCTGCGCGCGCTGCTCCACCATGCGCGCCGCAACGACGTCGAGGTGCCGCTCCTGGCGAGCCTGCTGCCGAGCAACGACCGGCAGGTCGAGGCCGCCTACGACCTGGTGACCGCCAACGGCGCGCGGCGCATCGGGGTCGTCGGGCTGAGCTTCAAGCCCGGCACCGACGACCTGCGTGAGAGCCCGCTCGTCACGCTGGTCGAACGTCTCATCGGCCGGGGCAGGCAGGTGCGCGTCCACGATCCGAACGTGGCCATGTCGCAGGTCCACGGGGCGAACCGTGCCTACATCGCGCAGGAGCTGCCGCACGTCGTCTCGATCCTGACCGACACGCTCGACGAGCTCCTCGACGACAGCGAGGTGATCGTGCTGGGCAACGCGTCGCCGGAGTCGGCCGAGGCGGCCCGTCGCGCGAGGCCGGACCAGCGGGTCGTCGACCTGGCTCGAGCGGTGTCGTCGGCGGCCGATGGATCCGCCTACGAGGGCATCGCCTGGTAGCCCGTGACGCGGCTGGTACTAGTGGCCGCGCACGACGATTGCGTCGGGGCCACTAGGCCCATCGAGCGATACCGGTACGGGGTCCCCCCACCGTAGCCTGCCAGAACGAGCAGACCACCCGGGGAGACCATATTGTCGCAGGACCGTCCGCGTTCGGCCCGATGGACCGCGCTCAGCGCCGGCATCGTCATCGTCCTCGCCTTCAGCAGCCTGCCGTGGGGCAGCGGCCAGGTGTCGGGCGTGGAGCCGGAGATCCACCGACTCGGCGGCGCCGACCGCTACGAGACCGCCGCATCGATCTCGCAGTACCTCTTCCCCTCCGGCGCCCGCGTCGCATACGTCGCCTCCGGGCAGGCCTTCCCCGATGCGCTCTCGGCTGCCTCCGCGGCCGGACGCACCGCCCCGGTGCTCCTCACGCGCAGCGGCAGGCTCCCCGCCGTGACGGTCGTCGAGCTCCAGCGCCTCCAGCCCCAGCTGATCGTGGTGGTCGGCGGCGGTGACGCGATCACCGACGCGGTGGCCACCCAGCTGCGTTCGTTGGCCACCACCGGCCGCGTGCTGCGCTACGCGGGCAAGGACCGCTACGCGACCGCCGTCGCGGTCAGCGCCATCCTCTTCCCCAACGGCGCGCGCACCGTCTATCTCGCCAACGGCGCGGCCTTCCCCGATGCGGTGGCCGGCGCACCGGCCGCCGCGACCGATGCCGGGTCGCTGCTCCTCGTCACTCGCGATGGGATTCCGGCAGTCACCGCCACCGAGCTGGCGCGCCTGGCGCCGAGCCGCATCGTCCTCCTCGGCGGCACCGGGGTGATCGGCGACGGCGTCGCCGCCGCGGCGTCGCAGTACGCGGAGACGGTCCGCCAATGGGGCGGTGTCGATCGGTTCAACACCTCGGCCCTCATCGCGGCGCGCAGTGCGGGCCGCGGTGGCATCGCCGTCGTGGCGAACGGGCGCAGCTTCCCCGACGGGGTCACCGGCGCCGCAGCGGCTGCCTATCTCGACGCCCCGCTCCTGCTCACCGATGCGACCGTGCTCCCGGCAGCCGTCGGCGACGAGCTGGCGCGGCTGGTGCCCGATCGGGTCATCATCATCGGCGGTACGAACAGCGTCTCCGAGGGCGTGCGGGCGGAGATCGCGCGGCGCCTGCGCGAGGCGGCGGCAGCGGCCAGCCCGAGCGCATCGCCCAGCGCGCCCCCGAGCGCCGAGCAGAGCGCGTCACCGACCCCGGCAGCCAGCGCGAGCGCTACGCCCGCCGCGACAGCCACCCCTGCGCCGACCACGACGGCAACCGCCGCTCCGACGGTCGCGCCGACCGCGCCGCCGCCTCCGCCGCCTGCCGCCGGACCGGTCATCGGCTACGGCGCGGGGACCGTGGGCGGTGCCG
>DAINOY010000032.1:0-10438 GCA_036743735.1 Chloroflexota bacterium | reverse complement strand
GTGCACGATGCCGGTCCCCTCCTTGTCCGAGACCTCGTCCCAGGCGATGACCCGATGCTCGACCTCGGCGGCCACCGGCAGCTCGTCGAACGGGCCGCGATAGGTGAGGCCCACGAGCTCCGCGCCCTTCGCCTCGCGCAGCACCGTGGCGTCACCCGCGACCCGCTGCCGCGAGCCGGCGCTGACCCACCACGATCGCCCGTCACGTCCCTCCACGAGCTGGTAGGTCAGCTCGGGATGGACGGCAGCCGCCACGTTCGACGAGAGCGTCCAGGGCGTGGTGGTCCAGACGAGCAGGTCCTCGTCCTCATGGCCGCCGCTGGTGATCGGCAGCCGCAGCGTGACCGACAGGTGGCGCAGCTCGCGGTAGCCCTCGGTCGCGATCTCCATGTTCGAGAGACCGGTGCCGCAGCGCGGGCACCATGGCATGACGTCGTGCCCGCGGCGGATGAGCCCGCGGCGATGGCACTCGGCCAGGAAGGCCCAGATCGTGTAGTTGTTCTCGTCGCTGTTCGTGTAGTAGCTGTGGTCCCAGTCCATCCAGTAGCCGAGCCGCTTGCTCTGCTCGGTGATGAGCGCCGCGAAGCGGTCGACCCGCGCCTTGCACAGCTCGACGAAGCGGTCGATGCCGTACTCCTCGATCTGGCGCTTGTTGTTGAGCCCCAGCTCCTTCTCGACCTCGACCTCGATCCACAGCCCCTGGCAATCGAAGCCGTTCTGGTAGCGCTGACGCTCGCCGAGCATGGTGTGGTAGCGCTGGAAGAGGTCCTTGTAGGTGCGGCCCCAGGCGTGGTGCACGCCCATCGGGTTGTTGGCGGTGATCGGCCCGTCCAGGAAGCTGTAGCGACGCTCGGAGTCGGCGTTGCGGCCGAGGTAGCGCGCCATCGTGTCGCGCTGCCGCCAGACCTCGATCTGCTCTCGCTCGAGGCTCGGCACGTCCAGCTTGGTCGAAACCGGCTTGAACACCTGCGTTTTCAGCTCCATACAGCAAACGACCCGCCCCGGATCCGGGACGGGAAGCATCGTTCCCGCGGTACCACCCGCGCTTGACCGATGTCGCACGCGCGACGCGGCCCACTCGTCTCGCCACCGATAACGGGAGGCGTCACCCGGGAGGCGTTACGCACGGCTGCGGCCGCTTGGCTCCTCCGGCTCGGGAGAGATGACGAGCCCGGGTCGATCACCCGCTCACACCGTCCGGGCTCGCTCGTCGATCGGCTGCCTCGGGCCGTCGTGGCTCCGTCATCGCCGCTTCGCTTGTCGCACGGCGATCGTCGCAGCCGCGGCGGACCGTTGTCAATTCACCACGGAACGAGGGCGCGACCGATGAGCAGCAACGCCGCCCCGGCACTGAGCAGGACGAGCCCGATGAGCCGTGGCGACGCCATGCGCGCGACGATCGCCGCGAGGGCCGCGACCGGCCCGGCGAGCAGCAGCGCCAGGGCCACGGAGCGCTGGGCCGCGACACCCTCGGGCAGCGTCCCCATCCGCTCGGCACCGAACCAGGCGGCCAGCGCGATGACGATCGGCGCCGCGATGAGCGCGATGCCCAGGACCCTGGCAGCCGGGGGCAGGGCCACGAGCCGATCGAGCCGGCGCCGTAGCCGGCTGCGGCGCTTGCGCGGCCGTGTCCGGACGGGCGGCGGCGCCTCCACCACGACCGAAGTGGCCGGCCGCTCGGCCGGGGCGGCCAGAACCTCGACCGCCGCGATCGCGCCCGGCGCCTCTTGTTCGGGTGCCTCTGCCGGCTCGAGCGCCGGCTCGGTGGTGCCGGTGACCCCGGGGAGCGGCGCAGGGGCTGCCTCGACAATCGGCTGGCGGCCCGCCTCGGGGAGCGAGACCGCCGTGACCTCGGGGCCCGCCGCGAGCAGCGTCTCCGGCGCGTGAAGCTCGATCTCGCCCGGGGCCACGCCCTCGCCGGGCGCCGCCGCGGGCGCCATGGCCTCCGCGGCCGCGGAGAGCGCGGTGCCGCGACGTCGGAACCAGCGCCGCGGCTCGCGCGATCGAGACTGGACGGGCGGCGCCGGCGTCTCGAGCGGCGTGTTGGTCTCGGACTCCTGCCGCGCGGCCTCGTCCTCGGCACGGCGGAGAGCGGCCGCCTCGTCCTCCGCCCGAGCGATCTCGAGGAGGTCGGCGACGATCGAGCGCTCGATACCGGTCAGCAGACGCGGAACGATCGGCTCCGGCGCGGGAGGAGGCGCTGGGGCGGTCGGCGCGGTGACCGCCTCGGGCTGCGGTGCGCCGTCGGCGTCCTGTCGACGGCCGATCTCCGCAAGGGCCTCCAGGAGCTCGGCCTCGGAGGCCGCCGCCAGCGCGAGCCGGCCGCGATCGGTCGGGACGAGGACGATCGTGTCGACCGGCGCGAGACGCACGACCCACACACGCTCACGTCCGCGCAGCCGGGCCCGCCCGTACGCCCAGCTGCCGATTCCGCCACCCCGCAACGGGACGGCGTCAGGCCCGCGCAGGGTCAGGCGGGTGACGGGGCCGGGCGCCAGGAGGTGGTGGCGCTCCCCCAGGAGCGACGCGACGCGGAGGCCGTCGTCAACGACCTGGACCCCGATCGATAGGAGGATCGCCGCAAGCACCAGCCCGGCGACGACCGCCAGCGCGCCGGCTGAGACGAGGGCGATGCTGGGCGCCCCGCCCGCGACGAGCAGGCCGGCGGCAATCGAGGTGGCGCCAACGACGAACAGGCCGCTCGGCACGAGGAGCAGCCGTGAAACGGACCGGGCAAGGCGAACCGGGATGCGGTCCGGTGCGGGAGGCATCGGTCAGGCCTTCTCGGTGACGCGGTACTCGAGATAGCGCCCGGTCAACAGCCGGGTCTGCGCGTCGAGCGCCGGAAGATTGCTGAAGAAGATGCCCACGAACGGAAGCCCGATCCATTGGACGTGGCTCAGGACTCGCTCTCGCCAGCCCCAGCCGGCCGGCCGCGGTGGCACGATCCGCATCTCGACGATGATCAGCACGACGAGCGCCACGAGTCCCACGGTCAGCATGCCGCTCGCGTAGAGCGGCAGGTTCTGGCCCAGCGTCGTCTCGGCGAATGCCGGGTTCAGCACGAGCGGCAGGGCGGCGCCGAACATGATCACGAACGGCGCGATGGCCCAGTTGATGTGCTCGCCGAACAGGTTGAGGATGCGCCACGTCCGGGAGAGCAGCGAGATCTCGCTGTGCCGCAGCGCGTTCCGAATGACGTACGGGATGTCGGTGACGCCCCAGGCCCATCGCCGCGCCTGGAGGTACTGGCTCGCGAGCGAGCGCCAGTACGTCTTGGCTCGCACGGCGTCGCCATAGATCGGCATGAAGAGCGGGACCGCGCGGAACCGATCGCCATAGGTGAAGTAGCACTTCCAGTAGAAGCGGCTGTCCTCGGGGATCGCGTCGGTGGCCCAGTAGCCGACCTCGTGGACCACCTTGAGCGTCGTCGAGTAGCTGCCGAACGACTGGAGCTTCTCCGGCAGGACGCTGCGCCACATCTGGAGCTGGGTCAGCACCGCGGCAAAGAGGCGCAGCAGCATCGGCGCATCCCACAGGTTGTTGTGGAAGTACGGGATCGGCTGGTAGAGCTGGGTCTCGCGGTTCGAATCGTTGAGGTGCATCCAGCTCAGATAGGCGAAGTACTGCGGATGGACGCGGTAATCGGCGTCCAGGTCGGTGATCAGGACGCGCGACGGATCCATCCCGCGCTCGCGCACGAGCAGCCGATACAGGTAGCGACCACCGAACGCCATGGCGCTGCTCTTGCCGACCACGATCCCCGGCTCGAGCGGGTCGAGGATGTGGAAGAACTCGCCGAAGGCCGCCCCGAACTCGTCGCGCAGGATCGCGACGTTGGCCCGACCGCTCTCATCCTCCTCGCGGGTGATGATCGCGATGAGCTTCCGCTCGCGGGGCCACGCCGCAGCCGCCAGGGCCGCGACCGTCTCGCGCAGCTTGTCGAGCGGCTCGGTGTAGGTGGGGATGAGCGCCAGGTGCACGTAGTCCGCCGGATCCGGCGTCTCCCCAGGCCGCGCCGCGAGCGCCTCGACCCGCCGCCCCCAGTCGATGGCGATCACGCGCCGGATCCTTCGATACGCCACCACGACCGCGCCGGCGAACCAGAAGGCTCGGCAGACCCAGTAGAAGTCGAAGCTCAGGACGAAGTAGGCGACGAGCCATGGGTAGCTGAAGCTGAGCCAGATCGGCGCGATGATGATCGTCCAGCTGATGAGCCCGGGGACCATCTCGAGCAGGCGCTCGACCCCGCGATACCGCTCATCGCTCGCTGCCTCGGCCATGGACCTCCCTCGGCGGCGCCGGGGCGGCCGCGCGACCTCGCGCTTCAGTAGACCGGTGTCAGCCAGTCCCGGTACGCCTCGTTGCGGCCACGGACCGCGTCGAAGTAGGTGCTCGACAGGCGGCGCGTGACCTCGCCCACCCGTCCCTCGCCCACGCTGCGGCGGTCGATCTCGATGACCGGCGAGATCTGCGCGCCGGTCCCGCACAGGAACACCTCGTCGGCGACGTAGAGCTCGGTGCGGTCGATCGAGCGCTCGACGACCGGGATCTCGAGCACCTCGCGCGCCATGCGAAGCAGCGCGGCGCGCGTGATCCCCTCGAGGACGTTGTCGGTAACGGGTGGCGTGACGAGCGTGCCGTCGCGGACGATGAAGAGGTTCTCGGCGCTGCCCTCGCTGACATGCCCATCGGCGGTCAGGACGATCGCCTCGTCGAACCCGTTCAGCTGCGCCTCGGTCTTCGCGAAGGCGCTGTTGACGTACGCGCCGGTGATCTTGCTGCGGGCAGGGATCGCGTTGTCATCGGTCCGTCGCCAGGAGCTGACGTGGGCCCGGATGCCGCCCTCGGTGTCGATGTACTGGCCGAACGGGATCGCAAAGATCGTCACGTCGCTGTCGAGGTTGTGCAGCCGCACGCCGATCACCTCGCTCGACTTGTAGACGAGCGGCCGGACGTACACGTCCTCGCGCAGGTTGCTGCGCCGCAGGATCTCGAGGGTGATCTCGGCCAGCTGCTCCGCGCTCTGGCGCACCTCCATCATCAGGACCCGCGCCGAGCGGCGAATGCGCCGGTAGTGTGGCAGCAGGTCGAGCGCGTACAGCTGCTCGTGATCGGGGTTCCAGTACGCGCGGATCCCCTCGAAGACGGCGGTTCCGTAATTGAAGGCGTGCGTCATGACGCTGACGTTCGCGTCGCGCAGGGGGACGAACTCACCGCGGACATAGGCCCACAGGTCGGTGGTGCTGTCGACGGGTGGCGTGGCGGAAGTCGTCTCCTGCTGGAGCACAGGGCTTTACCTCAGTACGGTCGGCTCGGCGACTGCACAGTATACCGGCGCCCGTCGGGACCCACAGATCCACACCGGGGTCAGTGCGGGATGGCAGTCGCCCCCAGATCGGTGAAGAGCGCGAGGTAGAGATAGATGGCGTAGAGCGGCCCGCCCAGCAGCAGTGTCCAGGCTGAGAGGCGGTGGCGGCGCAGCATGTTCCCGAAGATCAGGATCGTCGCCCCGATCGCCACGCCGGCCGAGGCGAAGCTGAGCGCGGTGTCCGGGCTGAACGTCCAGCTCGTGAAGAGCATGCCGAGCACCGCCGGGATGCAGCTCTGGAAGACCATGGCGCCGGTGATGTTGCCCATGGCGAGGGTATCCTTGCCATTGCGGACCCACAGGACGCTGTTGAACTTCTCGGGAAGCTCGGTGGCGATCGGGGCGATGATCAGCGCCAGGATCGTCGGGTCGAGGCCGATCACCGTCGAGAGGTGCTCGACCGCCCCGACGAAGACCTGCGCTCCCACGATGATCAGCGCCAGCGCCAGGACCACCTGGCCGATGATCAGGCCGGTCTTCGGCGCGACACGGGTGATGCTGTGCTGACCGGGGAACGCGTCGAGCTGGAGCGTCCACCGCGGTCCCGTGCCGGTGACACGGGTGAGGTGCAACTGGTTCAGCTCCTCGGCCTCGCCCGGCTCGGCCTCGTCGCGGAAGTGGGCCCGCACGTAGACCGCGTAGAGGACGAGCAGTCCGACCGCCGCCACGATCTTCAGCCAGCCGAGCGACTCGGGGAGGAAGGCGGTGCCGATCGCGATCGCGTAGCCAACGATGAAGAAGCCGACGTCGCGGCCGAGGATCGTGACGTTGACCCGCATCTCGGTCCCCCGCCGCCCGCGCCGGGCGAAGATCACGATCGCCAGCCCGGTGACGAACATCGCGAGCGTCGAGAGCATGAACGGCGCGCCGAGGATCGCGCCCAAACCAATCGCGTGCGACGTCTCGCTGGGGCTGCCGCTGATCACCGGCCCGAGGATGGCGATGACCGGGATCAGCGTCTCCGGCATCGCCGTCGCGACGGCGGCCAGGACGCTGCCCACCGCGCCTTCGGCCAGGTTCAGGCGGTGTCCCAGCCACTCGATGCCGTTGGTGAACAGCTCAGCGGCGACGAGGATGACGGCAAGCGAGACGACGAGGAGCAGCAGGTCCAAGCGAGATCAGCCTCCAGGAGAGCGGCCGCCGAGAGTCTCGCCCGACCGTGTGTTGCGATCGGCCGGCGTCACCGAGCATGGCAGGTGCCGTGCCGTCTTGACGATGACGCCTGTCAGGGTTACTCCCCCTCGGGCGCCGGTAGTGTACCCGGCCGCCGGCCGGCCGTCAGGGGTTCAGCGGCTCACGGACGCAGGTGCTGCGGCGCGTACGGCAGCAGGGCGACGTGACGCGCCCGCTTGAGCGCGGTGGTGAGCATGCGCTGGTGGCGCGCGCAGGTCCCGGTCTTGCGGCGCGGCTCGATCTTTGCGCGCTCGCTCAGGTACCGGCGGAGGCGGTTCACCTCCTTGTAATCGATGCTCTCCGCCTTGTCGACGCAGAAGTTGCAGACCTTGCGTCGCCGCCGGTCACGGTAGTAGTCGGCCGTCTCGCGGCGCGAGCGTGGGCTTGCCATGGGTGTCGTGGTTCCTCGCTGGTCAGATGAATCGGTTCAGAAGGGAATGTCGTCGACGTCGACCATGTCGGCGTCAGGTGAGGCGCGACGCTCGGTCGGCGCACCGCGTGGCCGGACCTGGGCGACCTGGCCACCCCGATCGCCGGACTCGGAGCCGGTGTAGCCGCCATCCTCGTCACGGCCGCGGCGCTCGAGGTTGATGACGCGGGCGAAGCGCAGCTCGAGGCTGGTCCGCCGCTGGCCGTCGTTGCCCTCGTACTCGCGCGCGCGGAGCTGGCCCTCGGCGTAGACCTTGTTGCCCTTGCGCAGCTGCTCCGCGAGACGCTCGGCTGCCTGGTCCCAGACCTCGACGCGGATCCAGAGGGTCTCCTCGATCCACTCCCCGTCCGGCCCCTTGCGGTTGTCGTTGACCGCGACTCGCAGGTTCGTGACGGCCTTGCCGCTCGGCGTGTAGCGCAGCTCGGGGTCCGCGCCGAGATTGCCGATGATCTGCATCCGGTTCAGCGTCATGATCGGTTCTCCCTCGCCTGCGGCGTGTTCAGGATGCGGGGGACGTCGCGGGCTCGCGATCGTCCTCGGCCGCGGCGGATTCGCTCTCGTTCTGCTGCTCGGCCGCGGTCTCGCGCGATTCGTCCGCGCGCTCCTCCACGGCAGGCTGCTCGCCGGTCTCGAAACGCTCCTCGCTCGATGCCGGCTCGACGGCATCCGGCAGGTCCTCCTCGGACTGGCCGGGCCGATCCTCGATCACGGTCACGAGGTGGCGCAGGATCTCCTCGCTGATCAGCATCCCGCGCTCGATCTCACGCACCTTCGACGGATCGATGTCGAAGTTGAGCAGGAAGTAGCTCGCCTCTCGGTGGTGATTGATCTCGTAGGCGAGGCGCCGCTTGCCCCACGGCGAAACCTTGGTGAGCGCTCCGCCGCCGTTGACCACGGCGCGCGTCACCTTCTCGACAGCGGACTGGAGCTTGTCCTCCTCCAGGTCCGGTCGGAGCAGCAGCATGAGTTCGTATCGGCGCATGGAGCCGATTCCTCCTCTCTATGGGCTTGCGACCTCCGGCGACCGTGCGGCGCGGGTGGTGGCAGAAAGGAGCCCGTATGACATGAAACACGCCTCCACTGGCGGGAGGCTCGCCCGGGAGTATAGGCCGATGCCGCCATTCGGGCAATCGGCCGGTACGAACGTATACTGCCCGACGGAGTCACCCCTCTCGCGGAGAACCGATGCCTGCCAATCCGATCCTCCTCTGCATGCCGACCGAGGCGCTGCGCGATCGGGTGCAGCAGGCGCTGGCGCGATCCGGCTATCGGATCACGACCGTGGCGACGGCGCCGGCGGCGGTGGCCGCCCTCGGTGACGGGCCGATCGACCTCGTCGTGGCCGAGGGCCTCTCGGTCTCCGGCGCGATCGGCTCCCTCCACACCGCCTCGGATGCGAGCCCGACGCCGGTGCTCGTCATGGCTCCGGCCGGGGATGTCGAGGCCCGCATCGCGTTCCTCGAGGCCGGCGCCGATGACGTGATGAGCACCGAGTTCACGGCGCGTGAACTCGAGGGACGCGTGGAGGCGCTCCTCATCCGCTTCGGACGCCTGCGGCCCCTGGCCGAGCGTGGGGCGGCAGCCGGCGAGATCACCGCCTTCTTCTCCCCGAAGGGCGGCGTCGGCACCACGACCCTGGCCGTGAACACCGCCGTGCTCCTCGCCGGCGGTGGCGCGACATCGGGACCACACGCCGGCGCGCGCACGCTGCTCGTGGATCTGGACCTGCAGTTCGGCCAGGTGGCCACGCACCTCAACCTGGCGCCGCGGTATGACATCGGCGTGCTGGCCAATGACGACCAGGCCCTCGGGGATCCCGAGCTGGCGCGCGGCTACCTCACCGAGCACTCCTCGGGCGTGCGGGTGCTCGCCGCACCAACGAACCCCGACGTCGACGCGCGGATCACCGTCGATCACATCGACCGTGCCTTCGCCGTGCTGCGGCCGTCGTTCGACCACATCGTCGTCGACCTGGGCAACCGCCTCGACGCCCGTGCCCTCGCCGTGCTCGAGCAGGCCGAGACGCACGTCTTCATCATCTTCCCGGAGATCGCCGCGCTGCGTGCCACGAGCCTGGCGCTCGCCTTCCTGGCCGAGACGGCGATGCTTCGAGCCAAGACGCATTTCGTCGTGAACCACATCTTTCCGAAGGAGCTGCTGAAGACGCGGGACGTCGAGAACCTGCTCCGCGCCCGCCCCGCGGCCGAGATTCCCTACACCGAGGTGGAGATGATCCGGGCGGCCAACGAGGGGGTGCCGGTCGTCATCTCGCGGCCCACGTCGGCCGCGTCCCAGGCGCTCCAGCGTCTGGCCCAGACGGTCCTGGGTATCGACACGCAGGCGCCGGTCGAGGGCCGCCGCTCCGACGGCCGGCGCGGCCTCTTCGGCCGCCGGTGACGGCCCGCTTTCCGCGGCGCTGACGCGCCCAGCGTGGGCTGGTGCCGGAGGAGGGACTCGAACCCCCATGCCTTGCGGCCGCCGGGTTTAAGCCGGCTGCGTCTGCCATTCCGCCACTCCGGCGCGCCGCGCCATGCTAGCCACGTCGGCGATTGGCTGACGGGCGCCGCCGACCGCTCACTCCTCCACGTCATCCTCGAAGTCCGGCCACGCCGCGATGTCGACCCCGTGGTTGTCGGGCGATGCCAGCGTCCACCAATCGGGCGCACGCGAGCCGTCCGCCAGGCGTCCACCGGCTGCGAGCGCTGCCGCGACTCTGGCTTCGGCCTGATCGGCCGGGACGCTGACGTCGATGTGAGTCCGGCCGCGTCCGGGCTTGGGCGGGTGGAGGGCCTGGAACGACACGTGTGGGTTCCGTCGGTGTCGATCGACGACGTCTTCATTCGGTCCAAGGCTGCGGTACCCGAGGGCTGCGGCCCAGAACGGGGCGACGTCGCTGCCAGCATCCTGTGCCACCGCGATGCCCACGACCTGGACCTGGGAGGGATCCGGCTCGATCCCCAACCTCCGAGCTGCTGCCGAGACCTGCCGCGCGAGCTCGACATCACGCTGGCTCAGCGCGCCGTACTCCCCCGAGGCGGTCCGCACGGTGACTCCCTCGGGTCGCACGTCCACGTCGGGGAAGTGGCCCACGAGCTCGGCAACATCGGCGATGGCGGACACGAACGTCGCGGCTTCCGCGAACGATCCCACCTTGAAGTAGGCGTGGGCGCCGGAGAAGAGAACCCGCCAGTCCTCGACGCCGGCGGCGTCGTGAAATGCCCGAGCCGTGGTTCGTTTCTCGCTCATGGGGCAAGGCTCCGCGGCGGCCGGGATCGGCCGAGATCGTGCTCAGAATCGTGGAGGCGACGACGGGAATCGAACCCGTGTACACGGTTTTGCAGACCGCTCCCTGACCACTCGGGCACGTCGCCTTCGATATCACCCGCCGCCCCGGCGGCTGGCTGCCCCGCGAGGATTCGAACCTCGGTTCACGGATCCAAAGTCCGCTGTCCTACCACTAGACG